>NZ_JBHYUU010000134.1:0-22925 GCF_042749955.1 Kitasatospora sp. NPDC059462
CGCACACCGCGCCGCAGGTTGACGCGCAGCCGTACGCCCCGGACCGCCGCGCCGGGGCGGGCGCCGGGGGTCCCGCGGGGCAACCGCGCGGACCGCCGTCCCCCGCGCGCACGGTAGTCTCGACAGGTGCCGAAACTGTCCGACGTCATCACCGCCCTCGAAGAGCTGTACCCGCCGCAGTGGGCGGAGTCCTGGGACGCCGTCGGCCTGGTCTGCGGGGACCCTCAGGCCGAGGTCCGTCGCGTGCTGTTCGCCGTCGACCCCGTGCAGGCGGTCGTCGACGAGGCCGTCGAGTGGGGGGCCGACCTGGTGGTCACCCATCACCCGCTGTACCTGCGCGGCACCACCAGCGTCGCCGCGACCACCTTCAAGGGCCGCGTCGTGCACACCCTGATTCGCCACGGGATCGCCCTGCACGTGGCGCACACCAACGCCGACCACGCCGACCCGGGCGTCTCGGACGCGCTCGCCCGGGCGGTCGGCGTGACCGTCACCGGCCCGCTCGTCCCGGACCCGACCGACCCGCTGGGCCGGCGCGGCACCGGGCGGGTCGGCCTGCTGGAGCCCCCGCTGACCCTCGCCGTGTTCGCCGCGAACGTCGCGAAGGGGCTGCCGGCCACCGCCGCCGGCGTGCGGGTCTCCGGTGACCCGAACCGCCTGGTCAGCCGGGTCGCGGTCTGCGGCGGCTCCGGCGACAGCCTGTTCGCCGAGGTGCGCGCGGCCGGTGTGGACGCCTACCTGACCGCCGACCTGCGCCACCACCCGGCCTCCGAGGCCGCCGAGGCGGCACCGGTCGCCCTGGTCGACGCCGCGCACTGGGCCACCGAGTGGCCGTGGCTGCCGCTGGCCGAGCGGGCGCTGCACGGCGCCGCCGAGAAGCACGGCTGGACCGTGGAGACCCGGGTCTCCCGCACGGTCACCGACCCGTGGACCGCGCACGCCCCCATGTCCTTCCCCGCCTGACCCGATTCACAGGAGCTCTCCGCTTGAACGCCGCGCCCGCCGACCAGATCCGCCTGCTCGACCTCCAGGCCATCGACTCCAAGCTCGACCAGCTGGCCCACCGGCGGCGCAGCCTGCCCGAGCATGCCGAGATCGACAAGGTCACCGCCGACCACACCGCCCTCAAGGACCTGGTGGTCGCCGCCCAGGCCCAGCACGGCGACACCACCCGCGAGCTCACCAAGGCCGAGCAGGACGTGGAGCAGGTCCGCAGCCGGGCCGCCCGCAACCAGCAGCGCCTGGACTCCGGTGCGATCACCTCGCCCAAGGACCTGGAGAACCTCCAGCACGAGATCGGCTCGCTGGCCAAGCGCCAGGGCGACCTGGAGGACGTCGTGCTGGAGATCATGGAGCGGCTGGAGTCCGCCCAGACCCGGGTCACCGAGCTGGGCGCGCGCCTGGAGCACTCCACCGTCGTGCTGACCGAGGCCGAGGCCCGCCGGGACGCCGCGTACGCCGAGATCGACGCCGAGGCCGAGAAGGTCCGGCGCGGCCGCGAGGCCGTCGCCGCCGTCATCCCGGCCGACCTCATGAAGCTCTACGGCAAGCTGCGCGAGACCCAGGGCGGCGTCGGCGCGGCCCGGCTGTACCAGCGTCGCTGCGAGGGCTGCCGCACCGAGTTCTCGATCACCGAGCTCAACTCCATCAAGGCCGAGCCGGCCGACAAGGTGGTCCGCTGCGAGAACTGCTCGCGGATCCTGGTCCGCACCGCCGACTCCGGCGTCTGAGCCGGTGGCGGTGCGCAGGCTCGTCGTCGAGGCGGACGGCGGCTCCCGGGGCAACCCGGGGCCGGCCGGCTACGGCGCGGTGGTCCGCGACGGCGACACCGGGCGGATCCTCGCCGAGGCGGCGGAGTTCATCGGCCACGCGACCAACAACGTGGCCGAGTACAAGGGGCTGATCGCCGGGCTGCGCGCGGCCCGGGAGATCGACCCGGACGCCGCGGTGGACGTCCGGATGGACTCCAAGCTGGTCGTCGAGCAGATGTCCGGCCGGTGGAAGATCAAGCACCCGGACATGCAGCCGCTCGCCGCCGAGGCCCGTGAGGTCTTCCCGCGCGGCCGGGTCCAGTACTCCTGGATCCCGCGCGAGAAGAACAAGGAGGCCGACCGGCTCGCCAACGAGGCGATGGACGCGGGCAAGGCCGGCCGCCCGTGGGAGCCCCGGCCCGCCGCCGCGTCCGGACCGGCCGCCGCGCCCCTCGCCGAGGAACCGCTGGAGACCGCCGCGCCCAAGGCGGGCTGGGCGGCCCCGGCGGACCTCGGCACCCCGACCACGCTCGTCCTGCTCCGGCACGGCGAGACGCACCTCACCCCGGAGAAGCGGTTCTCCGGCAGCGGCGGCACCGACCCGGAGCTCTCCGAGAAGGGCCGCTGGCAGGCCGAGCGGGCCGCCGAGGCGCTGGCCGCGCGCGGCTCGATCCAGGCCGTGGTGGCCTCGCCGATGCGGCGCACCCGGCAGACCGCGGAGACCGTCGCCGCCCGGCTGGGCCTCGACGTCCGCTACGAGGAGGGGCTGCGCGAGGTCGACTTCGGGGCCTGGGAGGGGCTGACCTTCGCCGAGGTGCGGGAGCGCCACCCGGAGGACCTCACCGCCTGGCTCGGCTCCACCAAGGTCCGGCCGACCGGGGGCGGCGAGAGCTTCGCCACCCTCACCCACCGGGTCGGGGTGGCCCGGGACAAGGTCCTCGCCCGCCACCCGGGGAAGACCGTGCTGGTGGTCTCGCACGTCAGCCCGATCAAGACGCTGGTCCGGCTGGCGCTCGGCGCCCCGCCGGACGCGCTGTACCGGATGGAGCTGTCCGCCGCCTCGCTCTGCGCCGTCCAGTACTACGCGGACGGCAACGCCTCGCTGCGGCTGCTCAACGACACCGGGCACCTGCGCTGACGGCCGCCGGGGCCGGCCGGAGCGGCCGGCCCCGGTGCTCCGCCGTGCTCAGTGCACGTCGGTGACCACCACGTCCAGCTGCCACGGCTTGCGCACGGTGCCCTCGGCCGCGACCTCCACCCGGTGGCCGAGGCCGGTCAGCGCGTCCAGCAGCTCGCCCGGCGTCTTCGGCTCGGCGCCCGCCACCAGCAGGTCGCGGACCAGCCGCCCCTTGGTGGCCTTGTTGAAGTGGCTGACGACGGTCCGCCGGCCGTCCCGCTCCTGGAGCACCCGTACGGTCGCCGTCCGGGAGACCACCTCGCCGGCCGGCTTCCAGGCCGCCGCGTAGGCGGAGGAGCGCAGGTCCAGCACCAGGCCGTCGGCCGCCTGCGGCAGCACGTCCGCCATCGCCCGCCGCCAGAACGCGCCGAGCGCCCCGGGGCCGGGGAGTTTCACCCCCATCGAGCAGCGGTAGGGCGGGATCCGGTCGCCGATCCGCACCGCGCCCCAGAGGCCGGAGAACACCAGCAGGCTGCGCTCGGCCCGGCCGTACGCGGCCTCGTCCAGCGTCGCCAGCCCGAGGTTGTCGAACAGCACCCCGGTGTACACCTGCCCGGCCGGGAGCGCCCCCGCCGTCGGCAGCCCGGCGTTGCGGGCCACCTCGCCGCGCAGGCCCGGGCTCAGCCCGAGCACCTCGGCGGCGGTGTCCTCGTCCCCGCGGCACAGCGTGACCAGCGCCTCCAGCACCTCCGCCCGCGCCGCCGTCAGCCCGGGCAGCGACAGCCCGCCGAGCGCCACCGGCGCGCCGTCCCCGGACGCGGCCTTCCCCTCCGAGGGCGGCAACAGCACCAGCACGACGGACTCCTCCACACTCCGGGCCACGGGACCACGCCACCCTACGCAACCCACCCCCACCTCGGAGAACGGCCGGCCGCCGGCGCCCGGCCGGCCCGTTCGCCCCGGTGCGGCGCGCGCTCCCCGGGCGCTGAAGCCGCCGGTGGGCGCGCCACCCGGACGGGTTGCTCCGCCACCGCCCGGCGACCGCCCGGGTGGGAGGATCGATCCGTGTCCGATGCGACCCCCCTGAGCCCGCCGTCCACCGATCCCGGGCGGCGCCGCCGGCAGCTCGTCCTGGCGATCTGCTGCCTGAGCCTGTTCATCGTCGGGCTCGACAACACCGTGGTGAACATCGCCCTCCCGCAGATCCAGCGGGACCTCGACGCCCCCGCCTCCGGCCTGCAGTGGATCATCGACGCCTACACGCTGGTGCTGGCCTCGCTGCTGATGCTGTTCGGCTCGCTGGCCGACCGCCTCGGGCGCCGCCGGGTGTTCCAGACCGGCCTGCTGGTGTTCGTGCTCGGCTCGCTGCTCTGCAGCCTGGCACCCGGTCTGGGCTGGCTGGTCGCGTTCCGGGCGGTGCAGGCGGTGGGCGGCTCGATGCTCAACCCGGTGGCGATGTCGATCATCACCAACACCTTCACCGAGCCGCGCGAGCGGGCCCGGGCGATCGGCGTCTGGGGCGGGGTGGTCGGCATCTCGATGGCGCTCGGGCCGCTGCTCGGCGGCTTCCTGGTGCACGCCGCGGGCTGGCCGGCGATCTTCCTGATCAACGTTCCGGTCGGCCTGCTGGCCTTCCTGCTGACCGCCCGTTACGTGCCCGAGTCGCGCGCGCCCCGGGCCCGCCGGCCGGACCCGGTGGGGCAGCTGCTGATGATGGTGCTGCTGGGCTGCGGCACCGGCGCGATCATCGAGGGCCCGGCGCACGGCTGGACGTCCCCGCTGATCCTCGGCCTGGCCGCGGCGGCGCTCGCCGCGCTGGTCGCCTTCCCGCTCTGGGAGCGACGGGTCGCCGAGCCGCTGGTCGACCCGAGGTTCTTCGGCAGCGCGCCGTTCACCGGCGCCACGGTGACGGCGGTCTGCGCCTTCGCCTCGCTGGGCGGATTCCTCTTCCTGAACACCCTCTACCTCCAGGACGTCCGCGGCTACAGCCCGATGGAGGCCGGTCTGTGGACGCTGCCGATGGCCGGGATGATGCTGGTCTGCGCGCCGCTCTCGGGCCGGATCGTCGGCGCCCGCGGGCCCCGGGTGCCGCTGGTGCTGGCCGGCCTCGGCCTGGTCGCCAGCGGGCTGCTGCTGACCCGGCTGGCCGCGGACTCCCCGCCGGGCCTGCTGCTGGCCGCGTACGGGCTGTTCGGCTTCGGCTTCGGCTTCGTGAACGCGCCGATCACCAACGCCGCCGTCTCCGGCATGCCGCGCGCCCAGGCGGGGGTGGCGGCGGCCGTGGCCTCCACCAGCCGGCAGGTCGGCCAGTCGCTCGGCGTCGCGGTGATCGGCACCGTGGTCACCTCCTCGGTGGTCGGCACGGTCGCCTCCGGCTTCGCCCCGGCGAGCCACGCGGGCTGGTACATCGTGGCGGCCCTGGGCGCCACGATCGGGATCCTCGGCCTGGTCACCACCTCCGCCTGGGGGACCGCCACCGCCACCCGGGTGGCCGCCCGCCTCGGCGGCGATCCGCCGCTGACCCGCCCCGGAGTACGGGACGCCCCGCCCGAGCGGCTACCATGACCACTACGGCGGAAGAGCCGGCCGGGCGGCCGCGACGGGTCCTCAGGACCCGCCGAGGAACGTCCGGGCTCCACAGAGCAGGGTGGTGGGTAACGCCCACCCGGGGTGACCCGCGGGACAGTGCCACAGAAAACAGACCGCCCGCCGCTTCGGCGACGGGTAAGGGTGAAACGGTGGTGTAAGAGACCACCAGCGACCGGGGTGACCCGGCCGGCTCGGTAAACCCCACCTGGAGCAAGGTCAAGATCGGCGCCCCAGGGCGCCGTGCGCGGATGCTTGAGGGCTGCTCGCCCGAGTCCGCGGGTGGACCGCACGAGGCTGTCGGCAACGGCAGCCCTAGATGGATGGCCGTCTCCCCGGGCCGCGTGAGCAACCCGGGTGACAGAACCCGGCGTACAGGCCGACTCTTCCGCCCCTTCCCCTTCGGCCGGGTGACACCACCCGGCCGGGGGGTTCCGTCGTTCCGGGGGCGCCGGATCAGCCCGGGTGGGCGCCGACGGCGTCGCGGACCTGGGAGCCCAGGCCGCCGTTGACCCGGGCGCAGTTGGCGCAGCAGAAGAACATGCCGGCCACCTCGACGCCGTGGCCGACGATCCGGACGTTGCAGTGCTCGCAGCGCGGGGCGAGCTTCTCCATCGCGCACTCGAAGCTGTCGAAGGTGTAGACGTCGCCGGTGACCGTCTTGATCTCGAAGGCGAGCCAGTAGTCGTTGCCGCAGGTGACGCAGATGGCCATGGCGGCGCACTTCCTTCCGGGCGGAGGGGAGGGGCCGGGCGGGGGTGCCCGGCCCCTCCAGTCTCCGAGCCGCCCGGCGGGGCGGCCACCCGGCGCGTCCGGCCGGTCAGACGGTGCGGGCGGTGCGCGCGGCGCCGGCCGAGAGGTCCTCCAGGGCGCGCAGGGCGCGCTCGGCGTCGTCGGCGGCGACGAACAGGTGGTCGTGGTGGTAGCCGGCCAGCACGTTGCAGCTGATCCCCTCCTCGGCCAGCCGGGTGGCGACGGCGGCGGTGAGGCCGACGGCCTCCAGCGCCGAGTGGATCCGCAGGGTGATCCAGGCGGCCACGTACGCGTAGGGCAGGCCGAGCGCGTCGGCCTCCTCCTGGGCGACCACCACCGTCACCCCCTCGGGTTCGGCCACGGTGGCCACCGGCCGCAGTCCGGCGGGCAGCCTGGTGGGCAGCGTGCAGTAGACGTACCGCCCCGGGTTGAGCTGGGGGCGCAGGTCGCGCAGCAGTGTCGCGAGGTCTCGTTCTCCGGCCATGCCCCGCACCGTAGCGTCCGGGCGCCGCGACGCGCCGCAGGCCGGACCGGAATCCGTTGACGGCCGACAGTCACCGATATATCGTCGAGTTATCGGGACAGTGATACGACTGTTCGTTCCGATCGTCTGTTCATCGTCGACGGGGCCGCCCCGGAGCGGCCCGAACGGGAGGTGGGTGCGATGCGCCCAGGACGATTCCGTGGCGAGTCGGGCCCCGGCGGGTGCCGCCCGGGGCCGGAGTTCGCCGGGATGCCCGGCGAGTACCACGAGGGCCGGGGGGCGTTCGGTCCCTTCGGCCCGCCGCCGTTCGGCGGGCCGGGCGGACGGCAGGGTCCGCCGTGGGGCCGGGGCGGCTTCGGCGGCCCGCCGTGGGTCCGCGGTGGCCGGCGCGGCGGGCGGGCCCGGCGCGGGGACGTGCGCGCCTCGCTGCTGGCGCTGCTCAAGGAACGGCCGATGCACGGCTACGAGATGATCGCCGAGATCGCCGAGCGGTCCGGCGGGGCGTGGCGGCCGAGCCCCGGTTCGGTCTACCCGACCCTCCAGCTGCTGGAGGAGGAGGGCCTGGTCACGGCGGAGGAGACCGGCGGCAAGCGGCTGGTCTCGCTCACCGGGGCCGGCCGGGCCGAGGCCGAGGCCGGGCCGGACGAGCCGTGGGCGGAGGCCGGCCAGGAGATCGACTGGGCCGCGGTCCAGGAGGTCGGCCAGGCGCTCGGCGCCGTGGACCACGCCGTCCGGCAGGTCATGACGACGGGCAACGAGGCGCAGCGGGCCAAGGGCCTGGAGGTGCTCAACGAGGCCCGCAAGAAGCTCTACCTGATCCTCGCCGAGGACGCCTGACCGGGTGGACGGCGGCGGACGGCGGTGCGCCGCTCAGGAGCGGACGGCGAACAGCCCCACGCACACGAGCAGCAGCACCGACCAGCCGAACCAGAGCCAGCCGTCGGGGCCGAGCACCGCGCTGTAGAGGCTGACCACCACCAGCAGGACGGCCGTGACCGCGGCCACCTGCCGGTTGTGGTGCGCCACCGCCTCGGCGCGCGTCCTGGGGTGCCGTACGGTTCTCGCCATCGCCGTCCTCCCGCGAGGGGAGGCGGCCGTCACCCGGAAGCGCGGGCGGTGGCCGCCTCGTCGTACTCGTAACGCCAGAACCAGCGGGCGCCCCGCTGCTGCTTGGCCCGGACGTACACCAGTGTGCGCGCCGGGGTGTCCCCGTGCGAAGGGACCGGCACGGTGTACTTCTTGGGCACGCCGTACATCGGCCCCAGCGGGACGGGGAGGATCCGGCCGTCCAGGGGGCCGCCGACGAATTCGGTGTCCGCGCTCTTCACCCCACCAGGGTCTCACCCCGCGGGGGCGGGGCGGAGGCGGTGTGGGGGCCGGGTGGCGGGAGTGTGACCGGAGAGGCACCGCCCCCGGTCATCCGGAGGGCCCGCGCACCCTTATCCTTCCTGTTACGCCCTCGGGGTCCACCCGGGTCAGCGGGCCCGTACGGGCCGGGCGAGGCGCACCTCACCGTGCCCCGCCGGGCCGCCGAGCCGCAGCCGTCGTGCCGCAGTGACTCCGTACCGTGACCCCGGCGTCGGCCGTCCGGCTACCCCGGCTCCGGCCGGCAGGGCGCGGGAATGCAGGGCCGAGCACCACCCGGGGAAGCGGCGGGGGGCGCCGTGCGTTGCGTCGGAGTGGTACGTCGAACGCTGTGTCACACCAGGCACGGCAATGCGCGGAAGGGGCCCGATGGAATCCGGCGGCAGGTGGACGGCCTGGTGGCAGAAGCGTGACCGTGAGAGGGGCCGCCCGGCGGCCGCCGACAGCCCCGCAGCCAGACTGGACCAACTGCTCGGCGCGGTCCGCGCCGGGTTCCCGCTCGCCCCCGCGGCCCATCCGGCGGGCTACCGCTGTTCCTGTGACCGGGTCGCCTGTCCGGCTCCCGCCCAGCACCCGGTCTCCTTCGCCTGGCAGACCCAGGCGACCACCGATCCCGAGCAGCTCGCCCGCTGGCTCTCCCGCGACCCGCAGGCCAACTTCATCACCGCCACCGGCCGCGTCCACGACGTGCTGGACGTACCGGCCGAGGCCGGACGCCTCGCCCTGGAGCGGCTGGCCGCCCTCGGCGTCGAGGGTCCGGTGGCCGCCGTCGGCGAGGACCGCTACCTGTTCTTCACCGCCACCAGGGGCACCCCGGTGGACGAGGACGAGTGGTGGCCGAGCGCCCTGGACTCCACGCCGGACACCATGTCCGAGCACCCCGGCCTGCGCTGGCACTGCCGCGGCTCGTACACCCTGCTGCCGCCGGCCGCGCTGCCGGACGGCTCCGAGGTGCGCTGGCTGCGCGGCCCCGAGCTGCCGCTGCCGGACCCGCTGCGCGTCCTGGACGTGCTGACCGACGCCTGCACCGAGGTGGGCGCCGTCGCCGAGGAGCAGTGGCTCATCGGCTGACCTGCGCCCTCGACCGCACGCCCGCCTCCGGCGCGCCCCTCGGCCCGGGGCGCGCCGGAGCGGTCGTCACGGCAGGGTGAGGATCTCCGCGCCGTCCGCCGTGACGACCAGGGTGTGCTCGAACTGGGCGGTGCGCCTGCGGTCCTTGGTGACGACGGTCCAGCCGTCCGGCCAGATCTCGTAGTCGTGGGTGCCGAGGGTGAGCATCGGCTCGATGGTGAACGTCATGCCCGGCTTGATCACCTCGGTGGCCCGCTCGCTGTCGTAGTGCGGGATGATCAGGCCGGAGTGGAACGACGTGTTGATGCCGTGCCCGGTGAAGTCCCGCACCACGCCGTAGCCGAAGCGCTTGGCGTAGGACTCGATGACGCGCCCGATCACGTTGATCCGGCGGCCGGGCTTGACCGCCTTGATCGCCCGGTCGAGCGACTCCCGGGTCCGCTCGACCAGCAGCCGGGACTCCTCGTCCACGTCGCCGACCGGGTAGGTGGCGTTGAGGTCGCCGTGCACCCCGTGGATGTAGGCGGTGGCGTCGATGTTGACGATGTCACCGTCCTGGAGGACGGTCGAGTCCGGGATGCCGTGGCAGATGACCTCGTTGATCGAGGTGCAGACCGACTTGGGGAAGCCCCGGTAGCCGAGGTCGGACGGGTAGGCGCCGTGGTCGCACATGTACGCGTGGGCGACCGCGTCCAGCGCGTCCGTGGTGACGCCGGGCGCGATCAGCGCGGCCGCCTCGGCCATCGCCCGGGCGGCGATCCCGCCGGCGATCCGCATCTTCTCGATCGTCTCGGCGGTCTGCACCTCGGGCCCGGTGTACGCCGCCGGGGCGGGCTTCCCGACGTACTCGGGGCGCGCGATGTGCGCCGGGACCTTGCGAGTGGGGGACTGGATGCCGGGTACGAGAGCCATGGCGGCGAGTCTAGTTGGCGGGCCCCGCAGGCCGTGGCCGGGCGCCGCGGCCGGGCACCGGGTGTGCGGACGGTGCCCGGGCGGGGAATGATCGGGACGACGCGACGCCGCACCGGGAACGCGAGCCACGACCCACTGACACGGAGGTGACCACACCATGCCCCTGGGATTCCGCCGCAGCAAGCCGACCGGCCGGCCCGGCGAGTGGTTCTACTGCATCAAGCACGGCAAGGTCGAGGAGGGGCCGGAGTGCCCGGCCAAGGACCGCCTCGGCCCGTACGCCACCCGGGAGGAGGCGGCGCACGCGCTGGAGACCGCCGAGCTGCGCAACCGGGAGTGGACCAACGACCCGCGCTGGAGCGACAGGCCCGCGGACCCGCCCGGGGAGTGACGGGCCGGGCGCCGGCTCAGGACGCGTCCGCCGGCGCCTGCTCCGCGGGCCCCCGCTCCGCCGCCTCCCGCTCCGCCGCCTCCCGCCGGGCGGCCGCCCGCTCGTGCTCGGCGCGGACGGCGGCCGCGTTCGGGTCGGTGCGGTCGTCGTACGAGAGCAGCCGGGGCAACGCGGTGGCCAGCGCCAGCACGCCCACCACGCAGGCGGCGCCGCCGATCCACACCGAGGCCCGCACGCCCACCAGCCCGGCCATGCCGCCCGCCCGGACCTGGCCGAGCTGCGGCCCCACGGAGTAGCTGAGCAGTTCCACCCCGGCCATCCGCCCGCGCAGTTCGTCCGGGATCGACTGGTTCCACAGCGTGGAGCGGGCGATGCCGCTGACCTCGTCGGCGCCCCCGGCCGCGACCAGGCAGAGCAGCACCCACCAGACCGAGCCGGACAGGCCCGCCACCGCGATCGCCGCGCCCCAGCCGAGCGCGGCGGCCAGCAGCAGCCGGCCGTGCCGGTGGACCCGGGAGGTCCAGCCGCTGGTGACCGAGACGAGCAGGGCGCCGACCGCCGAGGCGGCGTACATCGGGCCGAGCGCCCAGTCGGCGTGCAGATCGGCGGCCAGGAACGGGAAGATCGCCACCGGGAAGGCGAACAGCATCGCGCAGAGGTCGATCGCGTAGGTGCCCAGCAGGTCCTTGCGGCTCCACGCGTAGCGGATCCCGGTGAGCACCGCCCGCACCGAGGGCTTCTCGGCGTCGGTCGGCGGCGGGACGGCGCGGATCCGGGCGAGCAGCAGCAACGAGGCACCGAAGGTGACGACGTCCAGCGCGTACGCGGTCTGCACCCCGGCGAAGGTCACCACGACGCCCGCCAGTGCCGGTCCCGCCACCGAACCGACGTTGCGGTAGAGGGAGTTGAGTGCGAAGGCGGCGGCCAGCTGGTCGTGCCGGACGACCCGCGGGGTCAGCGCGTCCAGCGACGGGCGCTGCAGGCCGTCGGCGGCGGCGACCAGCGCGGCCACCAGGTAGACCGGCCACAGCACCGGCGTCGGCAGCAGCGCGTTGACCAGCAGCAGCACGCTGAGCAGGCCGAGCCCGGCCTCCGCGAACAGCACCAGCCGGCGGCGGTCCAGGGCGTCGGCGAGGGCGCCGCCCCAGAGGCCGAAGACGATCAGCGGGACCAGCTCGAAGGCGCCGACCAGGCCGACCGCGAAGGAGGAGCCGGTGAGCTCCTTGATCTGCAGCGGCACGGCGACGTAGGTGAGGAAGCTGCCGAAGCTGGTGACGCAGCCGGAGAGCCAGAGCAGGCGGAAGTCCCGGGAGGAGCGCCAGGGGGAGAGGTCGGGGGCGACCGAGCGCAGCAGGGACCTCGCCCGGCCGGTCGGGGGCGCGGCGGCGTCGTTCACGAGCGACCATCCTGCGGGGCGCCCGGCCGGGCCGCAATCGATTTACCGGCCCGCCGCGCCCCCGGCCGTACCCCCGCCGCGCCCCCGCCCCGGCCCCTGCCACGCGCCCTACCAGCGGCTGACCGTCGGCCCCGCCGCGAGCCGCCCGGCCAGCGTCGCCAGCCGGTCCAGCGCCGCCCGCCGCGCGGGCCGCTGCCCGGCGGCGGCGCTGACCAGGTGCTGCGCCAGGTCGAACGGCTCCTCCTCACCCGTGCCGACGGTGAGCCGCCGGTGCGCCAGCCCGGCCAGGTCGGCGGACCCGGCGCCGTCCACCGCCAGCACCGTCGCGCCGTGCCGCCGGGCGTCGTGCACCCGCTCCAGCAGCGTCCCGCCGGCCGCCGCCGGGGCGACCACCAGCACCGTCGCCCCGCGCCCGGCCCCGGTCAGCCGGCCCAGGCCGTGCGCCAGGTGCGCCGGCGCCCGCTCCGGGACCCGGTGCCGCAGCAGCGTCGGGGCCAGCCGGGGGACGGCCGACCAGGCGGCCTCGTCCTCCAGATGGGCGGCCAGGTGCCAGGGCTCGTAGGCCTCGGTGCCGACCAGCAGCAGTTCGCCCGCGCCGCGCCGGGAGACCGACCGCCGCAGCTCACCGGCGAAACCGCCGACGGCCTCCAGCCAGCCGGTGCCCTCCAACCGCTCCCGAAGTGCCGAAACTCTCACCGCGTCCATGGGCCACAGGATGACGCGGAGGCCCGGCGGTTGGCAGGATCGGGCCATGACTTCCCTCGATTCAGCGACAAACCCGGCCCACGAGCTGCCGGACGTCTCGCAGCTCGTGGTCGGTGTCCTCGGCGGCACCGGCGACCAGGGGCGGGGGCTGGCCCTGCGGCTGGCCAAGGCCGGCCAGCAGGTGATCATCGGCTCGCGCGACGCGGCCCGCGCGCAGGCCTCGGCGGACGCGATCGGCCACGGCGTGCGCGGCGCCGACAACGCCGCCACCGCCCGGGAGAGCGACATCGTGATCGTCGCGGTGCCGTGGGACGGCCACGCCGCCACGCTCACCGCGCTCCGCGAGGAGCTGGCCGGGAAGATCGTGGTGGACTGCGTCAACCCGCTCGGCTTCGACAAGCAGGGCGCCTTCGCGCTCGTCCCGCAGGAGGGCAGCGCCGCCCAGCAGGCCGCCGCCCTGCTGCCGGACTCCCGGGTGACGGCCGCCTTCCACCACCTGTCGGCGGTGCTGCTCCAGGACGAGTCGATCGAGCGGATCGACACCGACGTGATGGTGCTCGGCGAGGAGCGGGAGGCCACCGACATCGTGCAGGCGCTGGCCGGGCGGATCCCCGGCATGCGCGGCATCTTCGCGGGCCGGCTGCGCAACGCCCACCAGGTGGAGTCGCTGGTGGCGAACCTCATCTCGGTCAACCGCCGCTACAAGGCCCACGCGGGCCTGCGGATCACCGACGTCTGATCACCGACGTCCGATCACCGGCTCGCCGACCTCACCCCTGGACCCGGTCCGCAGGTGAGGTCGGCGAGAATGGGGACCGTCCGTCCACCGGCCCCAGGAGTCTGCCGCCATGCCCCGCACGTCCGTCCTCGCCTCGATCGTCGCCGTTCTCGCGCTGGCCGCCGCCGTGGTCTCGCTGGTGCAGGGCTGGTGGCTCGGCCTGATCTGGCTCCCGATGGCGGGCATCGCCAGCAACGTGCTCTGGATGAACGTGCGCCGCGAGAAGCTGGCCCGGGCGGCCGCCGAGCAGTCCTGACCCGCGGGTCAGTCCTTCCAGAACGTGAACAGCTCGTGGCCCACCTGCGGGTAGGCGCGGTCGACGCCCAGCAGGTCCATCACGCCGTACACGGCCTCGAAGAACCAGTGGTTCACCTCGGGCTGCCAGAGCAGCGCGAAGACCGCCAGCATGCCGTACGGCGCGAACGGCTCGATCGCCCGCCGGGTCCGGTACGACAGCCACGGCTCGATGATCCCGTAGCCGTCCAGGCCGGGCACCGGCAGCAGGTTCAGCAGGGTCGCGCTCAGCTGCAGCATGCCGAGGAAGCCCAGCGCCAGCGCGAACGGCGAGACGTTCAGCTCGAAGCCGTTCCAGACCGCGTGCACCGCGGGGTCGTCGAGCCAGCCGGCGCCGACCGGGACCAGCAGCAGCACGGCGGCGAGCAGGTTCACCAGCGGTCCGGCGGCCGAAATGAGGCTGTGCTTGAGCCGGCCCCGGACCCGGTGCCGCTCGATCCACACCGCGCCGCCGGGCAGGCCGATGCCGCCGAGCAGCACGAAGACGATCGGCAGCACGAAGCTGAGCAGCACGTTGGCGTACTTGAAGGGGTTGAGGGTCAGGTAGCCCTTCGCGCCCACGCTGATGTCGCCGCCGTGCAGCGCGGTCCGCGCGTGCGCGTACTCGTGCAGGCAGAGCGAGACCATCCAGCCGGCCACCACGAACAGGAAGATCCCGAAACGGGCGTTGCCGTACCCCTGGTGGACGGCGATGCCGGCGGTGACGAGGATCGCGAGCAGCGCCCAGAACACCGGACTGATCCGGCGGTCCTCGCTGCGGGAGCGCTGCGTGGCGGCGAAGGTCATGGTGTGGGTGCTCCGGTGGTCGGGGTCGCGTGGGGAAGGGGCAGAGGCCGATCATGCCGGGCGCGCCCGCGCCGGACAAGCCGCCCCGGATGAACGTACGGAGCCCGGTACCGGTTCCGGGGGGCTCCGGGAGTCAGGGTCGGGTCAGGGTGGCGGACCGGACAAATGTGCGTGGCCGGCCGCGCCGATCCACCAGAATGGTGCGGTGCACTACGGCATCCTCGGCACCACCACCGCCCACCACGACGACGGCACCCCGGTTCCGCTCGGCGGCGCCCGGCTGCGCGCCCTGCTCGCCGCGCTGGCGCTGCGGCACGGGCGCCCGGTGCCGGCCGACCTGCTCGTCGACGAGGTGTGGGACGCCGATCCGCCGCAGGACTCCTCGGCGGCGTTGCAGACCCTGGTCGGCCGGCTGCGCCGCACCATCGGCCGCGACCGGGTGGGCTCCGGCCCGGCCGGGTACTGGCTGACCGACCCGGTGACCGACCTCGGCGAGTTCCAGCGGCTGGCCGGCGAGGGCCGCCGGGCGCTGGAGCGCGGCGACCACGCCGAGGCCGCCGAGCGGCTGCGGGCCGCACTCGCGCTGTGGCGCGGCCCGGTGCTCGCGGACCTGCCGGACCGCGGCGGCCCGGCCACCCGGCTGGAGGCGCAGCGCGAGGAGGTCCGCCGGCACCGGATCACCGCCGACCTCGGCCTCGGCCGGGCCGCCGAGCTGGTGGCCGAGCTCGCCGAGCTGTGCGAGCGGCAGCCGCTGGACGAGCCGCTGCAGTACCTCATGGTGCGGGCGCTGCACGAGAGCGGCCGGACGGCGGAGGCGCTGCAGCACTACGAGCGCACCCGGCGCGCGCTGGCCGAGGAACTCGGCGTCGACCCGGGGCGCCAGCTCCGGACCCTCCACGCCGAGCTGCTGGCCCCCGCCGGACCGCCCACCGGGGCCCCGCCCGCGACAGCGGCGCCCGCGGCCCCGGTACCCCCCGCCCCGGCGCCGGCCCGCCCCGCGGGCAATCTGCGCGGCCGCCTCACCAGCTTCGTCGGCCGCGAGCACGACCTCGCCGCCCTGCGCTCGGTGCTGGCCACCAGTCGGCTGGTCACCCTGACCGGCCCCGGCGGCTCCGGCAAGACCCGTCTCTCGGTCGAGGCCGGCCGCCTGGAGCAGGCCGCCGGGCACTGGCCGGACGGCGTCTGGCTGGCCGAGCTGGCCCCGTTGGAGCGCCCGGACGCGGTGCCCGGCGCGGTGGTCTCCGCGCTCGGCCTGCGCGAGACCGTCCTGCACACCGGCGCCAGCATGGTCGCCGAGGTGATCGAGGCCCGCAGCGACGACCCGGTGCGCCGGCTGGTCGAGTACTGCGGGCGTCGCCGGATGCTGCTCGTCCTGGACAACTGCGAGCACCTCATCCAGTCCGCCGCCGACCTCGCCGAGAGCCTGCTCACCGAGTGCCCCGGCCTGACCGTGCTGGCCACCAGCCGCGAGCCGCTGGGCGTGCCGGGGGAGACCGTGCTGCCGGTGGAGCCGCTGCCCGACCCGGTGGCGCTGCGGCTGCTGGCCGAGCGGGCCGCCGCCGCCCGGCCCGGCTTCGACCCGCAGAGCGACCCGGAGGCGTGCGCCGAGATCTGCCGGCGGCTGGACGGCCTGCCGCTCGCCATCGAGCTGGCCGCCGCCCGGCTGCGGGTGATGACCGCCCGGCAGATCGCCGACCGGCTGGACGGCCGGTTCGCCCTGCTCACCGCCGGCAGCCGCACCCTGCTGCCGCGTCAGCAGACGCTGCGCGCGGTGGTCGACTGGAGCTGGGACCTGCTCGGCAAGCAGGAGCGCGCGGTGCTGCGCCGGCTGGCGGTGTTCGCCGGCGGCTGGACGCTGGAGGCGGCCGAGGCGGTCTGCTCGGACGGCGCCGAGGTGCCCGGCGAGGAGGTCGCCGACCTGCTGCTCTCGCTGGTCGACAAGTCCCTGCTGGTCGCCGACCTGACCGGGGACGGCCCGCCGCGCTACCGGATGCTGGAGACCATCCACGAGTACGCGGTCGAGCGGCTGGCCGAGGCGCGGGAGACCGGGGAGACCGAGGCCCGGCACGTCGCGTACTTCCGCGAACTGGTCCGCACCGCCGACCTCAACGTCCACGGCCCGGCGCAGCTGCACTGGCTGGCGGTGCTGGAGCGGGAGCACGACAACATTCGGACCGCGCTGCGCCGCGCCGTCGACCGCCGGGACGAGGGCGAGGCGCTGGTCCTGGTGCTGGGCATGAGCTGGTACTGGTCGCTGCGCGGCTTCAGCCAGGAGTCCCGCCGCTGGTACGAGGCGGTGCTGACGATCGGCCCGGACCCGTTCGGCCCGGACACCCGCCCGGTGCCGCTGGACCGGCCGGTGCTGGAGTACCCGCTGCCGATGCCGCCGGAGGTGGCCGACGAGGCCCGCCGGGCGGTCGTCATCTGCCGGCTGATCAGCCTGTTCGAGGGCAACCTGGACGTGCTGGCGGACCCGGACGCGGTCGCCCTGGCCCGGAACGTCACCGAGGCCTACACCCCGGACCTGCCGCAGGCCTACCGCTTCCCCGGGCTGATGCGGGTCTTCGGCGCCTTCCTGGTCGGGCAGCTGGACACCATGCAGGAGCTGCTGGACGACGCGGTGGAGGGCTGCCGGCGGCACGGCAGCTCCACCGACCTGGCGTTCATCCTGCAGATCCGGGCCAAGATGATGAACGACTGGCCGGACGGCGCGGCGCAGAGCACCCTGGACGGCGAGGAGTCGCTGGAGCTGTACCGCCGGTCCGGCGACCTGTGGGGGATGTCCCAGGCGCTGTCCGCGCGCGGCGAGTCGCTGGCCAACCAGGGGCGGGCGGCGGAGGCCGTCGAGGCGTACCGGCGGGCGATCGAGCTGGCCGAGGAGCTGGGCGCGCCGCAGGAGGTGCCGATGCTGCGGGTGCACCTGGGCTCGGCGATGCTGGACCAGGACAGGGACGCGGGGGAGCGGGTGATCCGCGAGGCGCTGGCCGGGATCACGCCGGGCGACAAGCAGTCGACCAACGGCGCGCTGCTCTTCGGGCGCCTGATGCTCTGCGGCATCCAGGCCCTGCGCGGCGACCACGAGGCGGCGCTGGCGGAGCTGGACGCGCTGAACTGGACGCGGGTCGGCGCGTTCGCCCCGGACGTGGTCGGCGGGATGCTGACCGTCACCCGGGGCTGGATCACCGCCCGTGGCGGCGATCCGGACCGGGGGCTCGAACTCGTCCAGGAGGGACGGGTGCTGCTGCGCTCGGTGTCGGCGGCCGCGAGCGGGTTCGTCGAGCAGCTGTCGGTGATGATGCTGCCGCCGGTGATCGGGGTGCTGGAGGTCTTCGCCCGGCGCGACGGGGACCTCGACAAGGCCCGCAGGGCCGCGGTGCTGTTCGGCGCGCACGCCGGGATGAACGGGCCGCGGGGCGGTTTCCTCGACCGGGTGGAGCGCGAGCGGGCCGAGGAGAGCCTGCGGGACCTGCTGGGTGACGCGGTGTTCGAGGCGGCGGCCGCCGAGGGGCGCGCGCTGTCCGTGCTGGAGGCCACCGCGCTGCTCAACCGGGTGGTCGGCTGACGGCCGCCCCGCCGGCGCACGCCCCGCCGACGGCCGCCCCGCGTCCCGGGACGCGCCGGACCCCGGGGTGCTCCCCTCGCGCACCCCGGGGTCCGGTCGTCCGCCCACCGCTCAGGTCCGCTTGCGGAACCGGGCGACGGCGAGCGGCGCGAAGACCGCGGTGATGGCGGCCGACCAGGCCAGCACGACGAAGGTCGGGTGCGCCACCGCGCCGTGGCCGTTCATCAGCGCCCGGCAGGCGTCGGCCAGTCCGGACAGCGGGTTCACCTTGGTGAAGGCCTGCAGCCAGCCCGGCATGGTGTCGGTCGGGGCGAAGATCGAGCTGCCGAACTGCATCGGCATCAGCACCAGCATGGCGACTCCCTGGACGGCCTGGGCGCTGCGCAGGGCCATGCCCAGCAGCATCGAGATCCACACGATCGACATGCCGAACACCAGCGAGAGGCCGACCGCCGCCAGCGTCCTCAGCGGGCCGCCGTTCAGCTCGAAGCCGAGGATCAGCGCGAACACGATCAGGATGGTGAAGGACAGCAGGGCGCGGCAGGTCTCCGCCGCGATCTTGGACAGCAGGACCGAGGAGCGGCCGATCGGCAGGGTGCGGAAGCGGTCCATCACGCCGGTCTGGAAGTCGCTGTTGAGGCCGGTGCCGACGGCCATCGCCAGGGTGAGCCCGGTCTGCCCGAGCAGGCCGGGGATCATGTACTGCTTGTAGGCGTCCTGGCCGCCGGAGATGGCGCCGCCGAAGACGTAGACGAACAGCACCGTGAAGATGACCGGCATCAGGACGGCGTCGAACATCGACTCCGGGTCGGCCTTGATCCGCATCAGGTTGCGGCGGGTCAGCGCGCCGACGTGCCGCAGGTGGCCGGCCAGGCCGATCCCGGTGTCCTCGGCCCGGGCGGGGGCGAGCGTGGCGGTGGTCATGCGACGGGCTCCTTGGCGAGGCTGGGGACGGTGTCCGCGGGGGCCGGACGGTCCGCGGGCTTGCCGGTGATGGCGAGGAAGACCTCGTCGAGGCTGGGCAGCTTGGTGTCGATGCCGGCGACCGCGAAGCCGCGGGTGCCGAGCACGCCGATGACGGCGGTCAGCTGCTCGTCGGCGGTGATCGGCACCGACAGCACGCCGGTGTCGGCGGAGAAGGTGGCGGTGATGCCGGTGTCCTGGAGGCAGCGGGCCATCTCGGGCAGCTCGGCCGGGCGCACCGGGCGCACCTGCAGGGTCCGGCCGCCCACCTGGGCCTTGAGCTCGGAGACGCCGCCGGCGGCGATCACCCGGCCGCGGTCGATGACGGTCAGCTCGCCGGCGAGCTGCTCGGCCTCCTCCATGTACTGCGTGGTGAGCAGCACGGTGGAGCCCTCGGCGACCATCCGCTGGACCTCGTCCCAGACCTCGTTGCGGGTGCGCGGGTCGAGGCCGGTGGTGGGTTCGTCCAGGTAGAGCACCCGGGGCCGGCCGATCATCGAGGCGGCCAGGTCGAGGCGGCGGCGCATGCCGCCGGAGTAGGTCTTGGCGGGCCGCTTGGCGGCCTCGGTGAGCGAGAACCGCTCCAGCAGTTCGGTGGCGCGGGCCTTGGCGTCGCGGCGGGAGAGGTCGAGCAGCCGGCCGATGAGATAGAGGTTCTCGTAGCCGGAGAGCAGTTCGTCGACGGAGGCGTACTGGCCGGTGAGGCCGATGGTGCGGCGCAGCTGCTTGGGCTGGCGCAGCACGTCGTAGCCGCCGACGAAGGCGGTGCCGGCGTCGGGCTTGATCAGCGTGGACAGGACGCGGACCAGGGTGGTCTTGCCGGCCCCGTTGGGGCCGAGCACACCGAGGACGGTCCCCTCGCGGACGGTGAGGTCGACCCCGTCGAGGGCCTTGGTCTCGCCGAAGTGCTTGACGATGCCGTGGACCTCCACGGCGTTCCCCGCGGCGGGCCCCCGGTCGTTCGGGGCGGTGGCGATGCGTGTCATGCCCCAAGGCTGTCCGCCCCGGCTGTCACCCCGCTGTCAGCGGGCCGGCCGGTGCGGCGGCGGGCCCGCGGGGCACTGTCGGCCCGCTGTCAGCCCGCTGTCACCGGGGCCCGGCCACGGCCGCGGCCGGGCCCCGGTGACGGTGCGCGTCAGTGGAAGGTGTGTTCCGGCGCCGGGAAGGCGCCGCCGCGCACGTCCTCGGCGAACGCGCGGGCGGCGCCGCCGAGGACGGCCCGCAGGTCGGCGTACTGCTTGACGAACTTGGGCACCCGGCCCGCGGTCATCCCGGCGAAGTCGGTCCAGACCAGCACCTGGGCGTCGCAGTCCGCACCGGCACCGATGCCGACGGTGGGAACGGCGAGCTGCTCGGTGACCTCCCGGGCCAGCTCGGCGGGCACCGCCTCCAGCACCACCGCGAAGGCGCCGGCCTGCTGCACCGCCTTGGCGTCGCGCAGCAGCTGGTGGGCGGCCTCGTCGCCGCGGCCCTGGACGGGGTAGCCGCCGAAGGCGTGCACGGACTGCGGGGTGAGGCCGATGTGGGCCATCACCGGGACGCCGGCCTCGACCAGCAGCTCGATCGAGCGGGCGCTGCGCTCCCCGCCCTCCAGCTTGACCGCGCCGACCCCGGCCTCCTTCATCAGCCTGGCCGCGTTGCGCATGGCCTGGGCCGGGGACTCCTGGTACGAGCCGAACGGCAGGTCGGCGACGATCATGGCCCGCTCGGTGCCGCGGACGACGGCGGCGGCGAGCATCACCATCTGATCCATGGTCACCGGCACGGTGGTCTCGTAGCCGAGGTGGCAGTTGCCGGCGGAGTCGCCGACCAGCAGGACGGGGGTGCCGGCCTCGTCGAAGACGCCGGCGGTGAGGGCGTCGTAGGCGGTCAGCATCGACCACTTCTCGCCGCGCTGCTTGGCGGCGGCGAGGTCGCGGACGGTGACGCGGCGGTTGGTGACCCCACCGTAGAGGGTGGCGGTCGTCGTCGCCCGGTTCTGGGCAGGCGAGGGCGAAGAAGCGTTCATCGAACAGGCTCCTGAAGGGTTGTCGTCTCGTGGCGCCGTGCGGCGTCCCCGGATCACCTCCATGCTTGCACGGCCCGGCGCGGGCGCAAAAGGGGCGGGGGTCACTCCGCTTGCGGCGGCCCGCCGCCGGGGCGCCGGTGAGTCTTTGCCACGGTTTTACGATACGGATTCGTCTCGTATCGAAAAGCTCGCTACGCTGGCCGAGGGGGGTTTACGAGACGATCGCGGATCGAAATGCCCGCCAGTGCCACGCCGTACCACGACGGGAAGAATCCATGACCACCGCAGCCGCGCCACCCCGTGTGCCGGAAGCCATCCACCGCCGCCGCTGGGCGATCCTGTGCACCCTGGTGCTCGCCCTGCTCGTCGTCGTCCTCGACAACTCGATCCTCAACGTCGCGATGAAGACCATCGCGTCCCCGGCGCCCACCGGCATCGGCGCCAGCCAGAGCGACCTGGAATGGTCGATCAACTCCTACACCCTGGTCTTCGCCGGACTGCTGTTCACCTCCGGCCTGCTCGGTGACCGCTTCGGCCGGAAGCGGGCGCTGCTGGCCGGCATGGCCGTCTTCGGCGTCGCCTCGCTGCTCTCCGCGCTCGCCAGTACGCCGGGCGAGCTGATCGGCTACCGCGCGCTGATGGGCGTCGGCGGCGCGCTGGCCATGCCGGCCACGCTCGCCATCATCATGAACGTCTTCGAGCGCTCCGAGCAGCCCAAGGCGATCGGCATCTGGGCCGGCGCCGTCGGCCTGGCCATCGCGATCGGCCCGATCACCGGCGGCCTGCTGATCGAGCACTTCTGGTGGGGTTCGGTCTTCCTGATCAACGTGCCGATCGTGGTCGTGGCGTTGATCGCCATGACGGTGCTGGTCCCCGAGTCCAAGGACCCGAACCCGGGCCGGATGGACCCGGTCGGCGTGCTGCTGTCCATCGTCGGCCTGGTGGCGCTGATCTACGGCATCATCAAGGGCGGCGAGCTGGCCGACTTCACCGCCGTCGAGGCCTGGGGCCCGGTGCTGGTGGGCCTGCTGGCGCTGGCCGCCTTCGTGCTCCACGAGCGCCGCGCCGCGCACCCCGCGCTGGACGTCAACTGGTTCCGCAACAAGGTGTTCAGCGCCTCGGTGGTGGTGGTCGGCGTGGTCTTCTTCGCGCTGATGGGCGTCTCGTTCTTCGGCGTCTTCTACACCCAGAGCGTGCGCGGCTACAGCGCGCTGGAGGCCGGCGTGCTGATGCTGCCGCTGGCCGCCGCCCAGCTGGTCTTCGCCCCGCGCGCCCGGCTGGTGGTCGACCGCTTCGGCGTCCGCGCCACCTGCGCCGTCGGCATGCTGTTCATCGCGGTCGGCTTCCTCGGCTACCTGCTGCTGGGCGCCACCACCCCGATCTGGGTGCTGGTCGTGCTCGGGCTGCTGATGGGCGTCGGCATGGCGCACGTCATGCCGCCGATCACCGTCGCGATCATGGGCTCGCTGCCCCGCGAGAAGGCGGGCGCCGGCTCGGCGGTCAACAACACCTTCCGCCAGGTCGGCGGCTCGCTCGGGGTCGCCGTGCTCGGCGCGGTGCTCTCCACCGTCTACCGCGACGGGATCTCCGACCGGCTCGCCCAGCTGCCCAGCGCCGAACTGCGGGAGAAGGCCGGCGAGTCGCTGGAGGCCACCCTGGCGGTCGCCGCCCGGCTCGGCGACCGGGGCACGGAGCTGATCGGCCCGGCCAACGACTCCTTCATCCACGCCATGCACGTGGTGGCCGCGCTCTCCGCCGGGATCACCCTGGTCGGCGCGCTGCTGGCCTGGTTCCTGCTGCCCGGCAAGGCCCCGGCGGGTGCCGCGGGGGCTCCCGGCGGGCCGTCCGGCGCGAAGGAGGCGGGCGCACCGGACGCGGCGCTCCGCAGCGCGGCGGCCGCGGACGCCTGAGCCGGGGTCTTCTACCGAGCAGACGATGACGACGCCGTCAACAGGGTAGGGCTCGCTGGGCGGCTCGGCAAGAAGCACTGGGCGGGAGGGCGG
>NZ_JBHYUU010000135.1:0-22894 GCF_042749955.1 Kitasatospora sp. NPDC059462
GCCGACCCCCCGCTGCCCGGCGTCCAGCTCTAAAACCGGCCGGCTCTCGCCCCCCGTCGGCGCCCGCGCGGGGGTGGGAGCGGCCGGGGCGGGGGCCGACGGGGCGGCCGAGGGGGAGGGCGAAGGGGCGGGCGCCACCGCCGAGGGGGTCGCCGTGCCGGCAGCGGCGGCGGACGGGGCCGGGGCGGCGGCAGCGGCCGCCGGGGGCGCCGACGCGACGGCGGACGGACTCGCGGCGGCGGAGGGGAGGTCCGGCACGGCGTCGGGCTCCGGGGCGGACGCCGCCCGGGCCGCCCGCACCACCTCCTCCGCCCGGCCGCAGCCGGACAGTCCGAGCAGCGACATCCCCGCTGCGACCAGCAGTAATCTTCGCGAAGTAATCTGACGATCAGACAGCATGGCGGATATCTCCCCCGTTCATCGGGCCGCCTCCCAGCGGCAACCCCGACGGGCTCGATCACCACCCCAACGGCCCATGTCACGACCGGTTCACCGACCCCGTGACCGGATTCCCGTCAGGCCCGCTACTCTGACCTCTCCCAAGTGTGATGATCTGTCTTCAGAGGACGTGGCCATGACGACGAATCAGGATCCCGCCGAGCGCTCCGCCGACGACGACGCCGAGCTGAGCCAGTGGGAGAAGTACGGGGTCGACACCAGCACCCCGCACTCCGCCCGCGTCTACGACTACTGGCTCGGCGGCAAGACCAACTTCCCGCCGGACCGCGCCATGGGCCAGGCGATCGAGCAGGCCGTGCCGACCATGAAGGCGCAGGCCAAGGAGAACCGCGGCTTCCAGAAGCGCGCCGTCCGCCACCTCGCCGAGCGCTACGGCATCCGCCAGTTCCTCGACCTCGGCACCGGCATCCCCACCTCGCCGAACACCCACGAGATCGCCTCGTCGGTCAGCCCCGGCACCCGGGTCGTCTACGTGGACAACGACCCGATCGTGCTGGCCCACGCCCGCGCGCTGATGGTCTCCACCCCGGCCAGCCGCACCACCTACATCCACGCCGACCTGGGCAAGCCCGCCGAGCTGCTGGCCGACCCGGCCCTCACCTCGACCCTGGACCTCTCCCAGCCGGTCGGCCTGCTGATGATCGCGGTGCTGATGCTGATCGCCGACGAGGACGACCCGTGGGGCAAGGTCGCCGCGCTGCGCGACGCGCTGCCCTCCGGCAGCTACCTCGCGCTCACCCACCCCACCCAGGACTTCAACGAGGCCGCCGTCGCCCAGGTGACCGCCTCCGCCCGGGCCGCCGGGATGACCCTGGTGCCGCGCAGCAAGGAGCAGGTCACCCGGTTCTTCGACGGCTGGGAGCTGATCGAGCCCGGTGTCGCCCCGGTGATGTCCTGGCACCCGGAGGGCGAGCAGCCCGAGGACCCGTACGCCGCGTACTACTGGGGCGGCGTCGCCCGCAAGCTCTGAGCCACCCCCCGGTCCACGGCCGCCACCGGCCCCGCCCACCCCCACCGGGCGGGGCCGGCCCGCAGGCCGCCCGCGGCGCCGGGCCTCACTTCAGCAGCCGGGACAGCCGCCGGTCCGCCAGCGGCTTGCCGCCGGTCTGGCAGGTCGGGCAGTACTGCAGCGAGGAGTCGGCGAAGGACACCTCCCGCACGGTGTCCCCGCAGACCGGACAGGGCTGCCCGGTCCGCCCGTGCACCCGCAGGCCCAGCTTCTTCTCCGCCTTCAGCTCCCCCGCCGCCAGCCCGCGCGAACGCTCCACCGCCTCGCGCAGCGTCGTGCCGAGCGCCTCGAACAGCCGCTCCGTCTCGGCCTCCGAGAGGTCCGCCGCCAGCTTGTACGGGGACATCCGCGCCGCGTGCAGCACCTCGTCCGAGTAGGCGTTGCCGACCCCGGCCAGCACGCTCTGGTCCCGCAGCACGCCCTTGATCCGGCGCCGCTCGCCGCTCAGCAGCGCACGGAAGCGCTCCAGGCCGAAGCCGGGGACCAGCGGGTCCGGGCCGAGCCGGGCCACCCCCGGGACCTCCGCCGCCTCCCGCACCAGGTACACCGCGAGGCCCTTCTTGGTACCCGCCTCGGTGAGGTCGAAGCCGTCCGCGTCCGGGCCCTCCAGCCGCACCCGCAGCGCCAGCGGGTTGCGCCCGCCCGGCCTCGGCGGCAGCGCCGGCAGGCCCTCCTTCCAGCGCAGCCACCCCGCCCGCGCCAGGTGGACGACCAGGTGCAGCCCGCCGGCCTCGATGTCGAGGAACTTGCCGTGCCGCACGACCGGGCCGACCGTCCGGCCGGCCAGCGCGGTCACCGGCGGGTCGTAGGTCTTCAGCGCGCTGATCGCCACCGGCTGGACCTCGGCGATCACCCGCCCGGTCAGCCGCTCGGAGAGATAGGCGGTCAGCGCCTCGACCTCGGGGAGTTCCGGCATGCGCCCAGTCTCCCGCAGCCGCCCCGGCCCCGCCCGCCCGCCGCCTTTGCCGTCCACCGGCCCGCGGCGCAGGCTGGAGGGGTGGACCGCGCGCCAGCCGAGGAGGTCCGGCTCCGCATGAGCACGCTAGAGGAACAGATCGACATCGAAGCACCGGTGCTGGCCGCCTGGGAGCAGCTGCACCGGGTCCACGACTACCCGCGGTTCGTCGACGGCGTCCGCCGTGCCCAGCCGCACGGCCGCAACCTCGCCCACCTGGAGGTGGAGATCGCCGGCACCGGGCGCGACGTCGAGACCGAGATCACCGACCGCGGGCGCGGCCGGGTGATGACCTGGCGCACCCTGGACGGCCTGCCGCTGAACGGCGCCTTCGCGCTGCGCCCGCTCGACCGCGCGCACACCCGGGTGCAGCTGCGCGTCGAGTACGACCCGGAGGAGGTGCACGAGGTGTTCGGCGGGCCGCGCGGCTTCGCGCTGGCCGGGGCGATCGAACGCGCCGTGCGCAGCGACCTCGCGCTGTTCCGGGAACTCGTCGAGGCCCGGGTGGCGGCCGCCGCCGCACCGCCCCCGCCGGTCGTCGAGGCACCCGGCACGGTGACCGTAAACGGCATATAAGCGCAGCTCAGGGGCGGCGGTGAGGATCTTCACAGCGGTCCGCCGCACCCGCCGTCCGGCGGTCCTCCTGTGGCACACTCGGGTCCCATGAGCACGGCCCCGCTCCCCAGGACGCTGCGCGCGGCGATCTTCGCCGCGCTGCTCGTGCTGCTCGCGGGGCTCGGACAGGTCCTGGTCACCGGCCGTCCGCTGCCGCTCGGCACGCTGGCCCTGGCCGGCGCCGCCGTCTTCGCGGTGGCCTTCGCGCTGGCCGGCCGCGAACGCGGCTACCGGGCGGTCGCGGCGGTCTTCCTGCCGCTGGAACTCGGCCTGAGCGCCCTGTTCGACCTCGCCCAGTCGACCTGCCCCTCGCTGCCGCCCGGCACCGCCCGCGGCCTCGAACCGCTGCTCTGCGGCGGTGGCTCGCTCGGCGGCTTCCTGCTCGGCCACGGCCTGTCCCGGCCCGCCGGGCTCGTCGTGCTGCTGCTCCTGCACGGCGCGCTGGCCCTGGCCGCCGCCGCCTGGCTGCGCAGCGCCGACGCCGCGCTGCGCTCGGTGGCCCGCACGGTGCGGATCCTCGGCGACTTCGCCCAGCGCTTCCCCGCCGCGGCCGACCGTCTGCTGCTGCTGATCACCGCCCCGCTGCCGGCCCGCCCGGTGGCCCGGGTGCCGTTCCCGCGCGCCAGCCGCGTCCGGGTGCCCGCCGAGTCCGTCGTGCTGCGCCCCGCCGTCCGGCGCGGGCCGCCGGTGCTCGCGCACGCCCGCTGAGGAGCGCCCACCCGGGAGGTCCTCGGCCGGCCGTGCCGCCCCGCGCCCGCACGCCGATCCACGAGCACCAGGACGACCCTTCCCATGAGCACCTCCCCCGAGAAGTCCCCCAAGAGCACCTCCGCCGCCGACCGCAAGGCCGCCCGCCGGGCCGCCACCGAGCGGATGCGCGAGGAGCGCGAGCGCGCCGACCGTTCGGCGCGGATCCGCCGCCGCGTCGTGGTCGGCGCCGCCTCCGCCGCCGTGCTCGCCCTGGTGGCGGGCGTGGCCTTCGCCGTCGGCGGCTCCTCCGGCTCCGGCGACGCCGCGGCCTCCGGCCCGCTGGTGGTGCCGGCCAACGCGGGCGGCGCGGACGGCACCGTGATCACCTACGGCAAGGCCGACGCCCCGCACACCCTGGAGGTCTACGAGGACTTCCGCTGCCCGTACTGCGAGCAGCTGGAGACCACCACCGGGTCGACCATGCAGCAGCTCGCCGACGCCGGCACGTACAAGATCGAGTACCACCTGGCGACCTTCCTCGACCAGGGCCTCGGCGGGAAGGGCTCGCGCACCGCGCTGGCCGCCGCCGGCGCGGCGCTGAACGAGGGCGTGGACAAGTTCAAGCAGTTCCACGACGTGCTCTACGCCAACCAGCCGGACGAGCGCGAGGACGCCTTCGCGGACGTCAACCACCTGCTCGACCTGGCCGGCCAGGTGCCGGGCCTGAAGACCGACGGCTTCGTCAAGGCGGTCCAGGACGGCACCTACGTGCCGTGGGCCCAGCAGGTGAACAAGGCCTTCGACAAGAGCGGCGTCACCGGCACCCCGACCGTGCGCCTGGACGGCAGGAAGCTCGACGTCTTCGCGGGCGGCGCGCCCGCCTCGCCGGAGAACTTCACCGCGATGGTCCGGCAGGTGACCGGATGACGGCCCCCGCCGCCCGCACCCACGGCGCGAGCCGCCCGTTCGCCCTGCTGCTGGTGATCGGCGGCGCGCTGGGGCTGTTCGCCTCGGCCGTCCTCACGCTGGACAAGATCCGGCTGCTGAAGGACCCGTCCTACGTCCCGAACTGCAACATCAATCCGATCATCAGCTGCGGCTCGATCATGCGCAGCGACCAGGCCGAGGCCTTCGGCTTCCCGAACTCGCTGCTCGGCCTCGCCGGATTCGCGGTGGTGATCGCGATCGGCGCCGGGCTGCTGGCGGGCGCCGCCTACCGGCGCTGGTTCTGGCTGGGCCTGCAGGCCGGGACGGTGTTCGGGATCGGCTTCGTGACCTGGCTGATGTACCAGGCGCTGTACCGGATCGGGGCGCTCTGCCCGTACTGCATGGTGGTCTGGGCGGCGATGATCCCGCTGTTCTGGTACACCACGCTGCACAACCTGCGCGCGGGGATCATCCCGGTCCCGCGCGGCCTGCGCCCGGTGGTGCGGGAGGCGGCGCGCTACCACTGGGTGGTGCCGGCGCTCTGGTACGCGGTGATCGTGCTGCTGGTCCTCAACCGGTTCTGGTACTACTGGTCGACCCTGCTCTGACGCCCGCCGCCCCGCCTCCGGACCGTCCCGGTCCGGAGGCGGTCGCCCGGCCCGGGCCGCCGGAGCCGCCGGCCGCGCCCGGGTGCCGCCGCGCTCCCTAGGCCCGGACGGCGGCGCGCGGCGCGAACTCGTAGGCGGCGACCTCGGCCAGCAGGGCGGCGCGGCGCTCCTCGTCGAGGAAGGAGGCCCGGAAGGAGTTGGCGGCCAGCAGCCGCAGGGTCTCGTCGTCCAGGCCGAGCGCCTCGGCGAGGGCGTCGAAGGTGTCCCCGGCGTAGCCGCCGAAGTAGGCCGGGTCGTCGGAGTTGACGGTGGCCAGCAGCCCGGCGTCGAGGATCGCGGGCAGCGGGTGGTCGGCGAGGGTGTCGACGCAGCGCAGCCGGACGTTGGAGAGCGGGCAGAGGGTCAGCGGGATCCGCTCGCGCACCAGCCGCGCGACCAGCGCGGGGTCCTCCAGGCAGCGCAGCCCGTGGTCGATCCGCTCGACGCCGAGCACGTCCAGCGCCTCGGTGATGTACGCGGCCGGGCCCTCCTCGCCCGCGTGGGCGACCCGGTGCAGGCCGGCCTCGGCGGCGCGCCGGTAGACCTCGCGGAACTTGGCCGGCGGGTGGCCGACCTCGGCCGAGTCCAGGCCGACACCGGTGATCCGGCCGCCGAACCAGGGGCGGGCGGCCTCGAAGGTCTCCAGTGCGGACTCGGCGGACTCGTCGCGCAGGAAGCACATGATCAGCCGGGTGCTGACGCCGTGCCGTTCCTCGCTGCGGTCCAGCGCCCGCCCGAGGCCGTCCACGACGACGGCCAGCGGCACGCCGCGCGCGGTGTGCGCCTGCGGGTCGAAGAAGATCTCCGCATGCCGCACCCCCTGCGCCGCCGCCCGGGCCAGGTAGGCGTCGGCGAGCTCCTCGAAGTCCTGCTCGGTGCGCAGCACGGCCATCAGCGCGTAGTACAGGTCGAGGAAGGACTGCAGGTCGGTGAAGGCGTAGGCGCGCCGCAGCTCCTCGGTGTCCGCGTACGGCAGGGTGACGCCGTTGCGGGCGGCGAGCGCGAAGGCGAGCTCGGGCTCCAGGGTGCCTTCGACGTGCAGGTGCAGTTCGGCCTTGGGGAGGGGCATCGGTGCCTGTCCGGGGATTGCGGTGCGGATACGAAGTGGTCATCCTACTTTTTCTCCGCCCCTGACCACGCATCGGGCAGGTCGCGCACCCGCCGCAGCGGCGAGGCGACGAGCAGGCCCGCGCTCGCCACCAGCAGCAGGATCATGAGCCACATCACCGGCCGCAGTCCCAGCCACTCGCCCAGGGCGCCGCCGGTCACCGCGCCGAGCGGGATGGTCGCCTGGTTGGCGGTCATCGAGGCGGACACCACCCGGTCGAGCAGCGCGGGCGGCACGTAGCGCTGCCGGAAGCTGCCGAGCACCACGTTGGCGAGCACCACGCCGCCCACCATGACCGCGAGGCCGCCCGCGTACAGCAGCACCCCCGCGCCCGGCCGGGCTGTCGGCAGCAGCAGGCCGAAGGGGCCGGCGGTGAGCAGCGCGAGCAGCACCCCGCGCGCGCTGCCGAACCGCCGGGTGACCGGCCGGGCGAGCACCGCACCGGCGACCCCGCCGAAGGCGCCGGCCGCGCCCAGCCAGCCGACCGCCGAGGGGGCCACGCCGAGCTCGCGGATCAGGAAGAGCACCGCCACCGCCTGGTAGCCGGCCAGCGCGAGATTGGCGACGGCCCCGTAGCGCAGCACCGCGCCGAGGTACGGGTCACGGCGGACGAAGGCCAGCCCCTCGCGGACCTGGCGGCCGAGCGGGGCCGGGTCCGGCTCCGGGGCCGCCGTGCGCCGGTCGCGGATCAGCAGCAACGCACCCGCCGCGACCAGGAAGCTCACCGCGTCGGCCAGCAGTCCGGCGGCGGCGCCGAAGGCCTGCACGGCGAGCCCGGCCGCGCCCGGCCCGGCGACCTGGGCCACCGAGGCGCCGCCCTGCAGCTTGGCGTTGCCCTCGGTGAGCCGTTCGGGGGGCAGCAGGTCCGGCAGGAACGCCTGGTGGGCGGCGGCGAGGAAGACCGACGCGGTGCCCGCGAGCAGGGCGACCAGCAGCAGCTGGGCGAAGGTCAGCACACCGGACCGGGCGGCGGCCGGCACCGAGGCGTACAGCACCGCCGAGACGAGGTTGCCCCGGACCAGCACCGCGCGCCGGCCCCACCGGCCGATCCAGACCCCGGCCGGCAGGCCCACCAGCAGCCAGGGCAGCCAGACGGCCGCGCTCAGCAGTCCGGCGGCGAGCGGCCCGGCGTCCAGGGTGACCACCGCGACCAGCGGCAGCGCGACGGCGGTGACGGCGGAACCGAGACGGCTGACCGTCTCCCCCGTCCAGAGCAGCCGGAAGTCGCGGTCGGCGAACAGGCCGGCGGATAACCGGGGCGTGCCCCGCAGCTCGGTGCCGGTCACGGCCGGGCCGGGACGCTGTGGGCGAAGGCGAACACCGATTCCCGGGCGCGGCCGTCCTCGGGGACGGGGCGGGCGGCCCAGCGGGCCAGCACCTCGACCAGCTCGCCGGCCAGCTCCCGGGCCTCCTCCGGGGTGAGCCGCAGCCAGGTCTCGGTGGCGACGGCGCAGCCCTCCCGCCAGGGTTCGGGGTAGTCGTGCCGGGCGGCGGACCAGCCGCGCACCAGGGCGGCCTGGCGTTCCAGCTGGAGCGAGCCGGCCGCGTCGGCGACGGCCTCGGCGGCCGGGTCGGCGGTGAAGTCGGCGCGCCGCCAGCGCGGGGTGCCGGCGGTCGGGCGCCACCAGCGTTCGCGGCGGTCGCGGGCCAGCTCGGGCGCCTCCTCGACGAGGTCGGCGCCGGCCAGCACCTTGAGGTGGTGGCTGATGCTGCCGACGGCCTGGCCGGTGCGCTCGGCGAGCAGGCCGACGGTGGCGGGGCCGTCCACCGCGAGCAGGTCCAGCAGCCGGCGGCGGACGGGGTGGGTGAGGGCGGCCAGGACGCGGGAGTCGGCGATCTGCCGGACGCCGTCCGTGACGGGTTCGGTGCGTTCGGTCATGCGGCGAGGATACCCACAAGAGCTCTTGTGCAACAACCCTTGCACGAGAGCTCTTGTGCACTCCGGCGCCCCCCGCAGGGGTGTACGGAAGGGGCTCGCGGGGCACCGGGTACTCGGGGGGTTCCGGTTTCCCGTTCCCGTTTCCGTTCCCGTTTCCCGTTCGCGGTTCCCCGTTTCCGGCTCACGCCGAGGAGGAGTGGACATGCGGCACCCCGACGCCCCGCACCCCAGGCCCGAGGGCATCTCCCCGCACGCCCTGGACAACGACACCCTGGTGCACGAGCTGGAGCAGCTGCACCGGACCAGGCACGAGACCTTTCTGTACGGCTCCGAGGAGGCACTGAAGCGGCACACCCGGCGCACCGGGGAGCTGGAGGCGGAGTACCTGCACCGCTTCCCCAACCGCCTCGTCGTCGCCGGCCGGACCAGGGCCGGCGCGCGCGCCCGCGGGGCGGCGGTCCGGGCCGAGGCGCTGCCCGAGTAGCGCGACCCGCACGCCACCGACCGCGCCGGGGCCCGCGGGACACGCCGGGACACGCCGGGCGGCGGTGGCGTGCCCCCGCGCGGACGGTGGGCGAGGGTGGGGGGACCGACACGTCCACTCCGCGCACCCCCTGGGAGGGCCCCGATGCCCATCGCAAGCGTGAACCCCGCGACCGGCGAGACCCTGGAGACCTTCGAACCGCTGGACGCCGCCGGCCTCGAACAGCGGCTGGCCCGCGCCGAGGCGGCCTTCCGGACGTACCGCACCACGTCCTACGCCCAGCGCGCCGGGCTGCTGCGCCGCGCCGCCGACCTGCTCGACCAGGAGCGCGAGACCGTCGCCCGGACGATGACCGAGGAGATGGGCAAGCCGCTCACCGCCGCCCGCGCCGAGGCCGCCAAGTGCGCCAAGGCGATGCGCTGGTACGCCGAGAACGCCGAGGCACTGCTCGCCGACGAGCACCCCGAGCCGGCCGACGTGGCCGACTCCGGGGCGGCCCGCGCGTACGTGCGGTACCGGCCGCTGGGCGTGGTGCTGGCGGTGATGCCGTGGAACTTCCCCTTCTGGCAGGTGGTCCGCTTCGCCGCGCCGGCGCTGATGGCCGGCAACGTCGGACTGCTCAAGCACGCCTCCAACGTGCCGCGCACGGCGGTGGCGCTGGAGGAGCTGTTCCAGCGGGCCGGCTTCCCGGAGGGCTGCTTCCAGACCCTGCTGATCGGCTCGGGCGCGGTGGAGGGGGTGATCCGCGACCCCCGGGTGGCGGCCGTGACGCTCACCGGCAGCGAGCCCGCCGGGCGGGCGGTCGCGGCCACCGCGGCCGACGTGGTGAAGAAGGCCGTCCTGGAGCTGGGCGGCAGCGACCCGTTCGTCGTGCTGCCGAGCGCGGACCTCGACGCCGCCGTCGCCACCGCCGTCACGGCGCGGGCGCAGAACAACGGGCAGTCCTGCATCGCCGCGAAGCGGTTCATCGTGCACACCGACGTCTACGACCGGTTCACCGCGGGGTTCGCGGAGGCGATGCGGGCGCTGCGGATCGGCGACCCGATGGACGAGGCGACCCAGGTCGGCCCGCTGGCCAGCCGGCAGGGCCGCGACGACCTGGCCGACCTGGTGGACGACGCGCGGGCGCACGGGGCCCGGGTGGAGTGCGGCGGGCGCCGGCCCGAGGGCCTGGGCGCCCGGGGCCTGGACGGCGGGTGGTTCTACGAGCCGACCGTGCTGAGCGGCATCACCCCGCAGATGCGGATCCACCACGAGGAGACCTTCGGCCCGGTCGCCACCGTCTACCGGGCGGCCGACCTGGACGAGGCGGTCGCGCTGGCCAACGACACCCCGTTCGGCCTCAGCTCCAACGTCTGGACGGAGGACCCGGCCGAGCAGGAGCGCTTCGTGCGGGACATCCAGGCGGGCGGGGTGTTCTTCAACGGCATGACCGCCTCGCACCCGGCCCTGCCCTTCGGCGGCGTCAAGCGCTCCGGCTTCGGCCGAGAGCTGTCCGGGCACGGCATCCGGGAGTTCTGCAACATCACCACGGTGTGGGTCGCCTAGGCCCTGCCGGGCCGCCGGAACACGCGCCCGGACCGCACGCCTGGTGCGCCCCCGGCCGGGGCCGCACGCCCCGGCCGGATCCGGCCAATTCTCCAGAGCCCCCCTTGCCCCTTTTGCCCGAAATCCATGGCGCGGGCGCGACGGGCGGGCGTCGACACCCCTCACGCGGCACTGACACACCCTCCACAGAAACCACTTCGTCGACAAACCTGTGTGATTCCCTTGCTCATCTTGATAAAAGCTGAGCCGATTCCTGCCGAATGGCTGAACGCCATCAGGTCCCGCGCGAGGAAAGGCCTGAAAGGAGGCATTCCCGGATAAGTTCGGTGACGACCTGCCGAACGGTCGGTCACCACGGGAAGGAAACGCGATGAAGTCCCTCAAGCGTGCCGCCGCCCTCGTCTCCTCGGCGGCCGTGCTGGCCGGCGGCATGACCGTCCTGGCCGCGGGCCCGGCGAACGCCGCCACCGAGATCACCCTCCAGAACGTCGCCACCAGCCGCTACCTCGACAGCAACGGCAACGGCAACGTCTACACCCTCCCCGGCAACGGCGGCTCGTACCAGCGCTGGTACGCGACCGACCTGGGCGGCTCCACCTTCACCCTGCGGAACAAGGCCACCGGCTTCTGCCTCGACTCCAACGGCAACGGCGACGTCTACGCCCTGAGCTGCAACGGCGGCAGCTACCAGAAGTGGGTCAGGCGCGCGTCCACCTACGGCAACACCTACCGGAACGTGGCCACCGGCCTCTACCTGGACAGCAACGGCAACGGCGACGTCTACGCGCTGGGCGGCAACGGCGGCTCCTACCAGCAGTGGAAGTGAGGACACCCGCCAGACCGCCCGAACGGCATTTCCGAAATGATGATATGACTGTTCATCATTTCTGATTTGACTGTTCGTCATGCATGGCTCGCCCTCCCTGGAACAGCAATCACCGGGGAGGGCTTTCCCGTGCTACGGTGCCCGGCCTGGGGCCATTCGCACCGGCGGCTTTCCCGCACGGCCGAAACGGCCGGCCGCCCGCCCCGGAGAGCCGACCGGAAATCGGCCGCACGTCCAATCCCGCCCGGAACCACGGGGATGTTCGGTGACCATGAGTACACTCGCGTCAGCACTCCATCGCGGGACGGTGGTCGACGCCACGTCGGCCGCCCCGGCCCGCGCCGGTCGGCGGGTGCGGTTCATCCCCTGGGCGCTCGCCCTCACCCTGTTCCTGGTCTACGCGTTCTTCACCGTCCGCCGCCACGAACTGCTGTTCACCAGTGGCTACGACCTCGGAATCTTCGAGCAGGGCGTACGCGGCTACGCCGAGGGGCGCGGCCCGATCGTCGAACTCAAGGGCCCCGGCTTCAACCTGCTGGGCGATCACTTCTCCCCCGCCCTCGCCGTCCTCGCCCCCTTGTACTGGCTCCTCCCCTCGGCCGTCACCCTGCTGCTGGCCCAGTCCGCGCTGGTGGCCGTCGCCGCCGTGCCGATCTGCCGCTGGGCGCTGCGCGCCGCCGGGCCGGCCACCGCGCTGGCCGCCGGCTTCGGCTACGGGCTCTCCTGGGGGCTCGCCTCCGCGCTCGGCTTCGACTTCCACGAGATCACCTTCGCGGTGCCGCTGATCGCCTTCGCGGTCTGCGCGCTCGGCGAGCGGCGCTGGACCGCCGCCGCGCTCTGGGCCGCGCCGCTGGTGCTGGTCAAGGAGGACCTCGGCATCACGGTGGCGGCCGTCGGCGGCTACGTCCTGTGGCGCGGCGACCGCCGCACCGGCGCGGCGACCGTGGTGTTCGGCATCGGCGCGTCGCTGCTCGAACTCCTGGTGCTGCTCCCGGCGATGAGCCCCGGGGGCAGCTTCGCCTACTGGGACAACCTGAGCGGCGGCTCCGGCGGCCGCAGCCTGCTCACCCTGCCGCTCGACCTGGTCACCCCGGGCGAGAAGGTCACCACCGTCCTGCTGCTGCTCGCGCCGACCGTGCTGCTGGCCGCCCGCTCACCGCTGATGATCGTCGCGCTGCCCACCCTCGGCTGGCGGCTGCTCTCCAACAACCCGGCCTACTGGGGCACCAACTACCACTACAGCGCGGTGCTGATGCCGATCGTCTTCGCCGCCTTCGTGGACGTCCTGGTGAAGGCGCGCGAGCGGAGCGGCGTGCTGCCCGGGTGGCTCGTCCGGGCGGCGCCGGCGGCCAGCGCGGTGGTGACGCTGGCGCTGCTGCCCGGGTTCGCGTTCGGCCAGCTGCTCACCCTCAACCTGTGGCGCACCCCGGCCCGGGTCGAGGCCGCCCGGTCGGTGCTGGCCGCCGTCCCCGACGACGCCCGGGTCGCCGCCTCCAACCGGCTGGTGCCGCAACTCACCGACCGGTGCGAGGTCATCGTGTTCGGCTGGCCGCAGAAGTGGTCGACCGCCGAGTGGATCGTGGTCGACGAGGACCGGCCGATGGGCTGGCCGCTGTCGCCCGACGAGGAGCGGCAGGAACTCGCCACCGTCAGGCGCAGCGGCTACCAGGTGGTGCGCAGCGACTACGGCATCACGCTGCTGCGGCGCACACCCGGAGCCGACGCCCCGGCGCCCGAAACCGCCGCGACGGCGCCCGGAACCGACGCGACGGTTCCCGCGGCCCCCGGCACCCCCGGAGCCGGCTGAGCCGGCGGCCCGCCTCCGCCACCCGACCAGCTCCCGCCCCCGACCAGTCCAGGGATCCCGTGCCAGTCGAAACCGGGCTCAGCCCGTCCACCCGTGCGAACCGCCCGCTGCTGCCGCGCGTCACCCGCCCGTCCGCGTCCGGCACCGCCGGGCCGCGGACCGGACGCCGGACCGCCGTCCTGACCCTGCTCTGCTTCGCCGTGACCGCGGCCTGCGGGCTGCAGCAGTGGGCGGCGGTCCTGCTCGGCGGCTTCGACCTCGGCATCTTCCACCAGGGCGTGGCCGGCTACGCGCACGGGGGCCTGCCGGTCTCCCCGGTCAAGAGCTACCACCACGAGTTCCCGCCCGGCTTCTCCCTGCTGGGCGACCACTTCTCGCCGATCCTGGCCGCGCTCGCCCCGCTCTACTGGATCCGGGAGGACCCGCGCACGCTGATCCTCGCCCAGGCGCTGCTGCTGGCCGCCGGCGTGCCGCTGATCCGGCGGATCGCGGTGCACTGCTTCACCCGGCCCGCCACTCGCACCACCGCCGCCGGGCACGACGGTGGCGTCGGTGCCGACGGAACCGACGGCAGCGACGCCACCGCGGACCCCCGGGCCGTCGGCCGGATCGCCGACCTGGCCGGCCTCGTCTACGGCCTGGGCTGGCCGCTCCTGGCCGCCGGGCGCGGCGGCTTCCACGAGGTGGCCTTCGCCGTCCCGCTGATCCTGCTGATGCTCGAACGCGGCCTCGCCCGCCGCTACGGCACCGCCGCCCTCGCCGCCGCCCTGCTCTGCGCCACCAAGGAGGACCTCGGCCTGCTGGTCGGCGTCCACGGCCTGGTCCTGCTCTGGCGCAACCGCCCGCGCGGCGACCGGCGGGGCGAGCGGGCCGGGGACCGCCGCGGCCTCGCCCTCGGCGCCGCGCTGCTCGTCGGCGGCCCGCTGGCCTCGGCACTCGCCATCGTCCGACTGATCCCCGCGATGGGCGGGCAGCCGGACTACTACTGGGTGTACGGCCCGATCGGCCCGGACGCCCGCAGCGCGCTCGCCCATCTGCTCGGGGACCCTCTGCTGCTCCTCCGGACCGCCACCGACGCCCCCGTCAAACCACTGCTGCTGCTCTGGCTGTTCGGCACCCTGCTGCTGCTGCCGCTGCGCTCCGCGACCACGCTCTGCCTGCTGCCGCTGCTCGCCGAGCGCGTGCTCTCCGACAACCCCAACCACTGGTCGATCGCCCACCACTACGACGCCCTGCTCTGGCCGGTGCTGCTCACCGCCGTCCTGGAGGTGCTCGGCCGGCTGTACCTGCGGGGCGGGGCGCACCGGCGCGCCGCCCACGGCCTGGGCACGGCGGTGGTCGCGGGCTCGCTGGTGTGCAGCCTGCTGCTGGGCGGCCTCAGCCTGCTGACGCCGGCCTCCTGGCGCCCTTCGGCGAGCAACGCCGCCCTCGTCCGGGGGGCCGCGCGGATCCCGGACGGCGCGCTGGTGGAGGCCGACAACCAGGTGGTCCCCCGGCTGGTCGGCCGCACCGACGTCGTCCTGGTGGACGCCACCCCGCGCGGGCGCGACTGGGTCCTGATCCGCTCCGACACCCGGACCTTCCCGTTCCAGACCTCGCAGGAGCAGGCCGAGCGGATCGGGCTGCTGCTCGCCCACGGGTACCGGCAGGTCTGGGCGGAGGACGGGGTGGTGCTGCTGCACCGCGAGGGCGGGGAGCCGGTGCCCGGCGCGCGGGTCCCCGACGGGACGAGTGTGCCGGTGAAGGAGATCGTCCCCCCCGACGTCGGGCACAACCTGTTCAAGGGCTGAGCCCGCGCCGGTGTCCCCGGTCCCGCGCGTGCGGGGCCGGGGACACCGCCCGGTGCGGGGTCAGGCGACCGCCGCCCGGTGCCGGCCCGGCAGGGAGGTCCGCCAGCGGACGAACACGCCGGCCAGGGCGAGCAGGGTGGCGCCCCAGACGATGCTGAAGACCACCAGCATCGGCAGCCAGGTCACCTGGGAGGCGACGGCGCCGAGGCCGAGCGAGAGGCCGACCATGAAGACGACGGCCGTCGGGGTGAGGCTGCACAGCCAGTGCAGGGCCCGGTGCGCCCAGCTCGGGTGCTCCGGCGCGTCGGGGCCGGTGTCCAGGGCCTTGTAGGTGATGAGGTCCATCGGCAATCGCCTCCGGGGGGGGGGGTGTCAGGGGAGGTCACGAGGCCTTCCGGGGAGTGGCGGTCTTCCGGGTCGTGGTCTTCTTCGCGGCGGACTTCGCGGTCTTCCTCGCGGTGGTGGCCGGCTCGGCCGCCGTGGTCCTCTTCGCGGCGGCCCGCTTGCGCGGAGCCGCTTTCTTCTCGGCGGGCTCATCGGCCGGCCCCTCGGGCTCCCCGGGCTCCCCGGCCCCGTCCGCCCGGGTGCGGCCCGGGTGGGCGTCCTTGGCCTGCCGCAGGCTGCTGCGCAGCGCCTCCATGAGGTCGATGACGTTGTCCGGCGCCGCCCCCGCCTCCTCCTCGTGCGGCACCTCGACGCCCTGCAGCCGCGCCTCGATCACCTGCTGGAGCGCCTGCTGGTAGTCGTCGTGGAGCTGGTCGAGGTCGAAGTCCTCGGAGAGGGTCTCCATCAGCGAGCGCGCCATCTTCAGCTCCTGCGGCCGCACGGTCACCTTCTCCTCCGGCGCGATGCCGGCCGCCGGGCGGACCTCGTCGGGCCAGATGCAGGTCTGGAGCACCAGTGTGCCGTCGTGCACCCGCAGCACCGCCGGGGACTCCCTGGTCCGGAGCGCGATCTTGGTGACGGCGATCTGGCCGGACTCCACGAGCGCGTCGCGCAGCAGCGCGTAGGGCTTGGCGGCAGCCTTGTCGGCGACGCCGACGTAGTAGGCCTTGGAGAACATCAGCGGGTCGATCTCGCCCTCGTCGACGAAGGCCAGCACGTCGATGATCTTCTTGCTGGGCAGCGGGAGGTCGGCGAGGTCCTCGTCGGTGAGGGTGACGGTCCGGCCGTCCGGCGACTCGTAGCCCTTGGCGATCTCCGCGTACGGGACCTCCTTCTCCTCCCGTTCGCAGTACCGCTTCATGCGCACCCGGCCGCCGTCCCGGGCGTGCACCTGGTGCAGCGGGACGTCGTGCTCCTTGGTGGCGGAGTAGAGGTGGACGGGGATGGAGACCAGACCGAAGCTGATCGTCCCCTTCCAGGTGGTCTGCATGGGGGTCGCTCCTTCCCGGAGCCGTCCCGGTGGTGTCGCGCCGCCCGGGCGGTCCGGGCCCGGGGCTATCCACTCTGCCCGGGTTTGCCCCGTTCGGCCACAGGATGCCGCCCGGCGTCCCTGGGAGGATGGACGGCATGGGGCGCAGCACCGGGCCGGCCCCGCCGCCGGCCGCGACGACGTACCGGGTGCGGTACGCGCTGGCCGGCGAGCCGGAGGTGCGGTGCGCCGAGGTCACGGTGGTGCCGGGGTACTCGCGGGAGGCCGACATCCCGGCCGTCCTGGCCGCCCGGCTCACCGGGCGGCCGGCCGACGCGGGGCGGATCGTCCTGCTGGAGGTGACCGAGGCGTGACGGCCCTGGCGCGGGGGTCAGGCCCGCAGCGAGGCCAGCGTGACGATGGTGATGTCGGACGGCGCGCCGACCCGGACCGGCGGCCCCCAGGCCCCGGCGCCGCGGGTCACGTAGAGCTGGGTGTCGCCGTAGCGCTCCAGCCCCGCGACCGTGGGGTTGGCCAGCTCCGCCAGGTAGTTGCCCGGCCAGAGCTGCCCGCCGTGGGTGTGGCCGGAGAGCTGGAGGTCGACGCCGTGCCGCACGGCGTCGTGGATGGTGACCGGCTGGTGGGAGAGCAGGACGGCGGTGCGGGACGGGTCCCGGTCGCCGAGCGCCCTGCCGAAGTCGGGGCCGTCGCCCTCGCGCTCCCCCGCGATGTCGTTGACGCCGGCGAGGTCGAAGCCGCCCAGCTCGACCCGGGCGTTCTGCAGCGGGTGGACGCCCAGCTCGCGGACGAAGTCCACCCAGGGCGCCGCGCCGGAGAAGTACTCGTGGTTGCCGGTCACGAAGTAGGCGCCGTCGCGGGCCCGCAGCTGCGCCAAGGGTTCGGCGTCGCGGCCGAGTTCCGGCACCGATCCGTCGACCAGGTCGCCGACGACGGTGATCAGGTCGGGCCTCGCGGCGTTGATGGTGTCGACGATCCGCTGGGTGTGGGCGCGCCCGAGGACGGGGCCGAGGTGGATGTCGCTGACCACGGCGATCCGGTACCCGTGGGCGCGGACCGGCAGCTTGGCGAGCGGGACGGTGACCTGCTTGAGCCGCGGTCCGCGCAGCACCCCGTAGGTCCCGGTGCCGACCACGGCCGCCGCCGCGCCGGAGGCGCCGATCGCGACCGCCCGGGCGACGAACAGCCGCCGCTCCGGCGAGGGGGCGACGGACGCTGACGGCTCGTCACCCGCCCTGACGGGGGCCTCCTCCGCGGCCGGCGCGGCCGGCGCGTCCGGTACGCCCGGCACTTCCGCCGCACCCGGCACTCCCGCCGCACCCGGCCCGCCCGGTGCGGCCCGCCGGGCCGGCAGGCGCAGCAGCAGCGGCCGCAGCAGCTCACCGACGCCGAGCGCGAGCAGCAGGTACAGCAGCACCGCCAGCCAGAGGAAGCCCGGCCAGGCGAACCAGCGCTGGACCGCCATCGGGAACACCCGCCCGCCGACCAGCGCGCCGAGCGAGAGCAGCGGCAGCGCGACGGCCAGCACCGTGCCCGTCCGGCGCCAGCCGCCGCCGGGCACCGAGACGTCGCGCACCAGCCGGCGCCAGAGGTACCAGTGGACGAGGGTCAGCAGGGCCAGGACGAGGACGGCGCCGAGCACCACGAGGACGATCATCACGCGGACAGTATGGACGGCCGCCTGACAAACCCCGCCACGGGGCCCCAACGTGCTGTCGCTGCGTCAGATTTGAGCTTTCCGGGTGACCTTCCCACCTGGCCTGACCAGGCCTTTTGCGTCCGCTCACCGAACAGTTGCCGGTGCCTTGTTCCGATAGCCGGAGGTAGCGGCTAGGTTGCACCGCAATGCGCGGATCCGTCCCCCACCCTCCGGCGTTCGAGCCGAGGGTCAGGCCGCGCCGGAAAGGCACAGGGCACCCTCACGATGCGTGCGGACACCACCACCCAGGCCGGTTCCTCGCCGGCCGGTCCCCCGAAGAACGACCGCTCCCCCGGTCACGGCCACGGCGGCGACGGCCGGCTCAAGGCCGGGCTCAAGAACCGCCACCTGTCGATGATCGCCATCGGCGGCGTGATCGGCGCGGGCCTGTTCGTCGGTTCCGGCGCGGGCATCGCCGCCACCGGCCCCGGCATCCTGCTCTCCTACGCGCTGGCCGGTGTGCTGGTCGTGCTGGTCATGCGGATGCTCGGCGAGATGGCCGCGGCCGACCCGCAGAGCGGTTCCTTCTCGGCGTACGCCGACCGGGCGCTCGGCCGCTGGGCCGGATTCACCATCGGCTGGCTGTACTGGTTCTTCTGGGTCGTGGTGCTGGCCGTCGAGGCCACCGCCGGTGCGAAGATCCTCAACAACTGGATGCCCGGCGTGCCGCAGTGGGCCTTCGCACTGATCGTGATGGCCGTCCTGACCGCCACCAACCTCGGCTCGGTCGCCTCCTACGGCGAGTTCGAGTTCTGGTTCGCCGGGATCAAGGTGGTGGCGATCGCGGCCTTCCTGGTGGTCGGCACGCTGGCCGTGTTCGGCCTGCTGCCCGGCACCCACGCGGTCGGCGCCGAGAACCTCACCGGCCACGGCGGCTTCCTGCCGCACGGCGTGGGCGCGGTGTTCACCGGCATGCTCACCGTCGTGTTCGCCTTCATGGGCAGCGAGATCGTCACCCTGGCCGCCGGCGAGTCCGAGGACCCGGAGCGGGCGGTCAGCAAGGCGACCAACAGTGTCATCTGGCGGATCGGGATCTTCTACCTCGGCTCGATCCTGCTCGTGGTCACCCTGCTGCCGTGGGACTCCGCCGCCGTCAAGGGCAGCCCGTACGTCGCGGTGCTGGAGCATGTCGGCATCCCGGGCGCCGGCCGGGTGATGGACGTGATCGTGCTGACGGCCGTGCTGTCCTGCCTCAACTCGGGCATGTACACCGCCTCCCGGATGGCCTTCTCGCTCGGGCAGCGCGGCGACGCGCCGAAGGCCTTCGCCTCGGTCAGCAAGCGCGGCGTGCCGCGGGTGGCGATCCTCTCCTCGGTGGTCTTCGGCTTCGTGGCGGTGTTCTTCAACTACACCTCGCCCGACACCGTCTTCGCCTTCCTGCTGAACTCGTCCGGCGCTGTGGCGCTCTTCGTGTGGCTCGTGATCTGCTTCTCCCAGCTGCGGATGCGCCGGATCCTCGAACGCGAGAGCCCGGAGCGGCTGACCGTCCGAATGTGGCTGTACCCGTACCTCACCTGGGCCGCGATCGGCATGATCGGGTTCGTGGTGGTGTACATGTTCACCGATGCCGACGGTCGGAAGCAGATGTACCTGTCGCTGGTCGCCGCGGCGATCGTGCTGGCGGCGTCGGCCGTGGTGGGCCGTCGGCGGCGGGCCGCGGCGGTGGCTCCGGCATCCTGAGCCGGACCGCAGTACCGCCCGCGGACACCGGGCCCGGGAGCCGTTGCGGAGGCTCCCGGGCCCGGCCCCGTTTCCGGCGCCGCTTTCCGGTGCCGTTCCGTGACGCGGCGGACATGACCCGGCGACGCGCCGCCCCCTACTCTTTCCCCTCATGCGAGATCTTGCAGCGGGGATGGGGTACCTGGCCAAGGGCCAGAAGTGGGTGGGGCGGCACGGCCGCTGGTGGGCGTTCGGGATGATCCCGGCACTGATCACGCTGGCCGGCTACGCGGTGGCGCTGTTCTTCCTCGGCGGCTGGGCCGGGGACATCGCCGAGTGGGCCACCCCGTTCGCCGACTCCTGGTCCTCGCTCTGGCAGGACCTGCTGCGCACCACGCTCGCCGCGGTGGTCTTCGTCGGCGGGCTGCTGCTCTCCGTGCTCACCTTCACCGCGGTCACGCTGCTGGTCGGCCAGCCGTTCTACGAGGCGCTGTGCGAGAAGGTCGACGAGACCGAGGGCGGTGCGCCGACCCCGCCGGACGTTCCGCTCTGGCGCGAGCTGGTGGTGGCGGCCCGGGACAGCCTCTTCGTCCTGGTGCGGGCCGGCGGCTTCGGCGTGCTGCTGTTCGCGGCCGGGTTCATCCCGGTGGTCGGGCAGACCGTGGTGCCGGTGCTGGGCTTCCTGGTCTCCGGCTTCTTCCTCACCCTGGAGCTGACCTCGGTAGGCCTGCAGCGGCGCGGGGTGCCGCAGCGCGAACGCCTGCGGCTGTTGCGCGGGCGGCTCGGGCTGGCGCTCGGGTTCGGCGTGCCGCTGGTGCTGGGGTTCCTGGTCCCGCTGGTGACGGTGATCGCCATGCCCGGCGCGGTGGCCGGCGCGACGCTGCTGGCGCGCGACCTGGTGCCGGTCGGGGAGGAGCCCCGGCCGTCGTCGGAGGACGGCGACGAGCAGGGAGAACAGGGCGAGCAGGGCGGGCACGGCGAGCGGCCGGACGCGGCGGCCGTCCCGGAGCTGCCGGAGTACGGCGCGCGGCGGCCGGTGGACGGCAACCCGTACGCCGCCCCGGCGCAGCCGGTGGAGCCGGTGGAGCCCCATCCGTACCGGAGCGCGTGAGTGCCCCGTCACCCTGCGTCCGGCCCGCCGCCGCCCGCGTGTGAGGCCTCCCACAGGGGCCGGGCGGTCTACTGCCGCCGATAGTGGCCGGCCGCGCGGCGTCGTCCCGGCCGGGGTCCGCGGTGCGCCGCCCGCAGGGCCGCGGCCCGGGCGGCCGGGCGTCGCCGGAGCGCAACGACGCAGGCGGTGGGCCGGTTCGGACCGTCGGTTCCTCGACGGCCCGCCGGTGCGACCATCGATTCACGGAAACGGACAAATCGCCACGAAGCGCCCGCCATCGGCCGGGCGCTTCGCCGTTCCGGGCCATCCGCTCCACTACCGCCCGTCGTAGCCGAGCGCTTTGCCGCCCCCGCCGGGCTCTGCCAAGAATGGCCCGTCGCCGGGCAGCGCGGCTGCCCCCCGAGCGCGCCCGACGCGCCCCGACGGCACCCCGACGGAAAAGGATCGTCCGCTTCATGCAGCTCAGCCATGCCCGCCGCAACTCGCTGATCACCGGGATCGCCACCCTGGTGGTGGCGGGCGCGGCAACCGCCGCCCTGGCCGTCCCCGACAGCGGGACCGCCGTCGCCGAGGCCCCCGCCGCCGCGGTGGTCGACACCGCGGCGCAGGCGCAGGCCGAGGCGGACGCCCGGGCCCAGGCCGATGCCCAGGCCGCCGCCGCTGCGGCTGCCGCGCAGGCCCAGGCGCAGGCGCAGGCGCAGGCCGAGGCGGACGCCGCCGCCCAGGCGCAGGCCGCCGCCCAGGCCGAGGCCGAGGCGAAGGCCCAGGCGGACGCCAAGGCCAAGGCGGACGCCGCGGCCGCCGCCTCCCGCTCGCAGGAGCGCTCCGCGCTGAACAGCAAGCCGTCGTACTCCGGCAGCCCGCGCGAGATCGCCGCCCAGATCGTGCCGGCCGGCCAGCTCCAGTGCTTCAACAACATCGTGTCCCGCGAGAGCAGCTGGAACGTCACCGCGACCAACCCGTCCTCCGGCGCCTACGGCCTGGTCCAGGCCCTGCCCGGCTCCAAGATGGCCTCGGCCGGCTCCGACTGGCGCACCAACCCGGTCACCCAGATCAAGTGGGGCCTGAACTACATGAACTCCCGCTACGGCAGCCCGTGCGGCGCCTGGGCGTTCTGGCAGTCCCACCACTGGTACTGAGCCACCCCCGCCCCCGCCACCACGAGCCCGCAGGCCCTCCGCCCGCGGGCTCGCGGCCTTGCGGGCAGGCCACCGGCCCGCAACGCCCCGTAGCGGCGGACGGCGTGCGCCGGATGCCCGCTCCGCGCCGGTTCCACTTGCCGGGTCGGTGCCTTCCGGCGGAGTGGGAAGTCGGGCAGGCCGACTTCCTGCTCCGTTACCCCAACCCGCAGACGGATTGAGGCCGCAAGCCCGCGCCGACCCACAGCCCGACCACGTCACGGCAGCGACGCGACGCAAGAAGTCGGCCCCGCCGACGTCCTGCTCCACGGACCGCCAGTCGGCGCCCGCCGCCGCGCAGGGCCGTCGTCGTCGTGCAGGCCGTGCGACCGGCATCCAGGTCGGCCGAAATCCTGGTGGTCCCGGGCGTGTCCGGGGCGCGAGAGTGGGACCCATGGATCAGGTGAGGCTCTCCGACGGGGTCGTCACGCTCACCCCGTTCCGGGCCGAGGACATCGACGCGCACCTCGCGGGCGAGGACGAGTTGCTGGTGCGGTGGCTGAACGGCGGCCCGAGCACCCGGGCGGGCACCGAGGAGTACGTGCGCCGGTGCACCGCGCAGTGGGTGTACCGGGGGCCGGCCCGGGTGTTCGGGATCCGGACCGGGCCCGAGCCGGTGCTCGCCGGCACGATCGACCTGCGGTTCGCCATGCCGTGCCTCGGCCCGGGGCAGGTCAACATCGCCTACGGCCTCTACCCGGCCTTCCGCGGGCGGGGCCTGGTCACCAGGGCGGTGCACCTGGTGTGCGGGTACGCGGCGCAGGAGGGCGCGCGGGAGGGCGTGATCCGGGTCGACCCGGAGAACCACGCCTCGGCGGCGGTGGCCCGGCGGGCCGGCTTCCGGTACGCCGGGCGGATGCCGGAGCCTCCCGGGAGCGCGCTCGACCGGTACGTCCGCGAGCTGGCCGGCGTACCCGTCGGGGCGCACGCGGCGGCCGCCCGCACGGTCTGAACGATCCCGTCAGGGGCGGCGCCGCACGGCCGCCGCCACCTCACCCGCCAGCAGGCCGACCGCGATCGCCGTCACCAGGGTGACCAGCTCCACCAGATCGCGGAATCCGCCGATGGGGTGACCGCCCGCCAGGTCGGTCAGGCCGCGCATGCCGAGCGAGCCGACGGTCAGGGTGAAGA
>NZ_JBHYUU010000136.1:0-5034 GCF_042749955.1 Kitasatospora sp. NPDC059462
CGCCGCCCCCGGGTCCCCCCCGCCCCCCCCGACGTTCCTGGTGGGCTGCGGGGCACCGCCGGGGGGGCCGGGGTGCCGGCTGCTCCCGGGCCCCCGCGGCGTACGGACTCAGCGCGCCCGGGCGCCGGTCGAGCCGCGCATCACCAGCTCCGGCTGGAACATGAACTCCCCGCGCTGCGCGGCGTTCCCGCCGACCTCCTCCAGCAGCGCGTCCACCGCCGCGGTGGCCATCGCCTCCACCGGCTGGCGGACGGTGGTCAGCGGCGGCTCGGTGAAGGCGATCAGCGGCGAGTCGTCGAAGCCGACCACCGAGACGTCCTGCGGCACCGCCAGGCCCCGCTGCCGGACCGCGCGGATCGCGCCGAGCGCCATCATGTCGCTGCCGCAGACGATCGCCGTGCAGCCCTTGTCGAGCAGCGCCCCGGCCGCCGCGTGCCCGCCCTCCACGCTGAACAGCGTGTGGTGGACCAGCCCCTCGGCCTCCTCGGCGCCGAGGCCCAGCACCTCCCGCATGGCCGCGGTGAAGCCCTCGATCTTGCGCAGCACCGGCACGTAGCGCTGCTGGCCGACGGCCAGGCCGATCCGCTCGTGGCCGAGTTCGGCCAGGTGCTGGACGGCCATCCACATCGCGGCCCGGTCGTCCGGCGAGATGAACGGCGCGTCGATGCGCTCGCTGTAGCCGTTGATCAGCACGAACGGCACCCCGCGCCCGGCCAGCCGGGCGTAGCGGTCGTGGTCGGCGGTGGAGTCGGCGTGCAGGCCGGAGACGAAGACGATGCCCGCCACGCCCCGGTCCACCAGCATCTCGACGAGCTCGTCCTCGGTGGAGCCGCCCGGCGTCTGGGTGCAGAGCACCGGTGTGAAGCCGTGCCGGCTCAGCACCTGCTCGATCACCTGGGCCAGGGCCGGGAAGATCGGGTTGCTCAGCTCCGGGGTGATCAGGCCGATCAGCCCGGCGCTGCGCCGGCGCAGCCGGGTCGGCCGCTCGTAGCCGAGCACGTCCAGGGCCGCCAGCACGGTCTGCCGGGTGGTGGCCGAGACGTTGGCCTTGCCGTTGAGCACGCGGGAGACGGTGGCTTCGCTGACCCCCGCCTGCGCCGCGATGTCTGAGAGTCGCGCCGTAGTCACGGTCCCAGAGCCTATTGCAACCACGTCAGACCGCCCACCAGTCGGTGCTGTCGGCGGCGAGCACCGCCTCGCCGTCCACCACGTCCGGGCCGGCGCCGGCGGAGGTGAGCAGCAGTCGGCCGGGGGCCGGTATCCGGACCGGGGCACCGGTGGTGTTGACGGTGCAGACGAAGGAGCCGCGGCGGAACGCCAGGGTGCCCTCGGGCGCGGGGAGCCACTGGACGTCGGCACCGGCGCCGAGGTCGGGGTTCGCCTTGCGGACGGCCAGGGCCGAGCGGTAGAGCTCCAGGGTGGAGGTCGGGTCGCCGGTCTGCGCCTCGACGCTGAGGGCGGCCCATTCGGCGGGCTGCGGCAGCCAGGACGGCCCGCCGGCGGTGGGGCCGAAGCCGTAGGGGGCCTCGGTACCGGACCACGGGATCGGGACGCGGCAGCCGTCGCGGTAGCCGTCCTGGCCGGCCTTGCGGAAGAACGACGGGTCCTGGCGGACCTCGTCGGGCAGGTCGGTGACGTCCGGCAGGCCGAGTTCCTCGCCCTGGTAGACGTAGGCGGAGCCGGGCAGGGCGAGCATCAGCAGGGTGGCGGCGCGGGCGCGGCGCAGGCCGAGTCCGCGGTCGCCGGGGGTGCGGATCTGGGTGCCGAGGCCCGGCGGGTTGGCGAACCGGGTGGCGTGCCGGGTGACGTCGTGGTTGGAGAGCACCCAGGTGGTGGGGGCGTCGACGGGGCGCATCGAGTCGAGCGAGAGGTCGATCACGGCGCGCAGTTCGGCGGCGTCCCAGGAGGTGCCGAGGTACTGGAAGTTGAAGGCCTGGTGCAGTTCGTCGGGGCGCACGTAGTTGGCGGTGCGCCGGACGGTCGGGGTCCAGGCCTCGGCGACGCCGATCCGCTGTCCCGGGTACTCGTCGAGGATCGTGCGCCAGGCGCGGTAGATCGCGTGCACGCCGTCCTGGTCGAAGAAGGGCATGACGTCGTTGCCGAGCAGCTTGAGCTGGTCGGCGCCGCCGAGGTCGGGCAGGCCGGGGGCCTTGACCAGACCGTGGGCGACGTCGATGCGGAAGCCGTCGACGCCCATGTCCAGCCAGAAGCGCAGGATGGAGCGGAACTCGTCGGCGACGGCCGGGCTGTCCCAGTTGAAGTCGGGCTGCTCGGGGGCGAACAGGTGCAGGTACCAGTCGCCGGGGGTGCCGTCCGGGTTCTCGGTGCGGGTCCAGGCGGGGCCGCCGAAGATGGACTCCCAGTCGTTGGGCGGCAGTTCGCCGTTGTCGCCCTTGCCGGGGCGGAAGTGGTAGCGCTCGCGCAGCGGGGAGCCGGGGCCCTCGCGCAGGGCGCGCTTGAACCACTCGTGCTGGTCGGAGGAGTGGTTGGGGACGAGGTCCACGATGATCCGCAGGCCCAGCCGGTGGGCGTCGCGGATCAGCGTGTCGGCGTCCAGCAGGGTGCCGAACATCGGGTCGACGGCCCGGTAGTCGGCGACGTCGTAGCCGGCGTCGGCCTGCGGGGAGGCGTAGAACGGCGAGAGCCAGACGGCGTCCACGCCGAGGTCGCGCAGGTAGGGCAGGCGGCTGCGGATGCCGGGCAGGTCGCCCATGCCGTCGCCGTTGGAGTCGGCGAAGCTGCGCGGGTACACCTGGTAGATGACCGCGTCCCGCCACCAGCCTCTGTCCGCGGCGGCACCGGCCTCGTGAGCGGTGGCGTCGTCGGCGGGCCGGGAGGTGTCGGCCAGGTTCTGGGTCATGGACGGTATCCCTTGCGGAGTGTGGCGGGCGGAGCGGTCGGGACGTCGGCGGGGACGCCGGTCAGGACTTCGAGGCGCCGGCGGTCAGGCCGGTCACCAGGTGGCGCTGCACCAGGTAGAAGAGGGCCGAGGAGGGGATGGCGATCAGCACGGCGGTCGCGGCCATCAGGTTCCACTGGGCGTCGTGCTCGCTGACGAAGGTCTGGAGTCCGACGGCGAGGGTGTACTTGTCGGAGCTGAGCATGAAGGTGGAGGCGAAGGCGACCTCGGCCCAGGCGGTGAGGAAGGAGTAGAACGCGGCGACCGCCAGGCCCGGGCGGGCGAGCGGCAGCACCAGCCGCCAGAAGGTGCCGAACGGGGTGAGCCCGTCGACCCGGCCGGCCTCGTCGATCTCCACCGGGATGGTGTCGAAGTAGCCCTTCATCAGCCAGGCGCAGTAGGGCACGGTGGTGGTCGAGTAGACCAGGATCAGGCCGAGGTAGCTGTCCAGCAGGTCGAGCTCGGACAGGATCGTGTACATCGGCACGATCAGCACCGCGATCGGGAACATCTGGGTGACCAGCAGCGACCACATCAGCGGGCGGTGGCCGGGGAAGCGCATCCGGGAGACGGCGTAGCCGGTGGAGGCGGCGATCAGCACGCCGAAGACGGTGGTGACGCCGGAGACCAGGAAGGCGTTGCCGAACCAGGTGAAGAAGTCGGTGTCGAACAGCACCGTCTCGTAGTTCGAGAGGGTCAGCTTGTCGAGGATCTCGCCGGGGTGCAGGTAGTCGGTCTTGTCCGGGCCGAACGAGACGTAGAGGATCCACGCCACCGGGAACAGCGCGATCAGGCTGGCCAGGATCAGCGCGCCGTGCATCAGGGTCCTGGCGAGCGGGCCGGTGCCGCCGCGGCGGCGGACCTTGGCCGGGCGGGCGGCGGGGGCCGCGGACCGGGCGGCGAGGGGGGTGGGTCGGTCGGTGGTGGTGCTCATCGGGGTGCCTCCTTCGTGGTCGCTTGGTTGGCCGGGGTCAGCCGTTCGCCCGCTCGTTGCGGGCGAGCCAGCGGCGGTAGAAGGCGGTGAAGACGACCAGGATGGAGAGCAGGATGACGCCGTAGGCGGCGGACTGCGCGTAGTCCCGGGGCTGCTGGCCGAAGCCGAGCCGGTAGGCCCAGGTGACCAGCAGCTGGGCGTCGGGGGCGCCGTTGCCGAACAGCAGGAAGATGACGGCGAACTGGTTGAACGTCCAGATGATGCCGAGCAGGACGACGGTCGAGGAGACGGTGCGCAGGCCGGGCAGGGTGACGTGGCGGAAGCGCTGCCAGGCGGTGGCGCCGTCCATCTCGGCGGCCTCGTACAGCTCGGCGGGGATCGACTGGAGGCCGCCGAGCAGCGAGATCATCATGAACGGCACGCCGACCCAGGTGTTGACCATGACGGCGGCGGCCTTCTGCGCGGTCGGGTCGTCCAGCCAGCCGGGTTCGGGCAGGTGCAGGGCGGCGAGCAGGCCGTTGACGGCGCCGCCGTCGGCGAGCATCAGCCGCCAGGAGAAGACGGTGACGAAGGTCGGCACGGCCCAGGGCAGGATGAGCAGCATCCGGTAGACGGCGCGCCCGCGCAGCTTCTGGTTGAGCAGCAGGGCCAGGCCCAGGCCGATGGTGTAGTGGAGGCCGACGCAGAGCGCGGTCCAGGCGATGGTCCAGACGAAGTGCGACCAGAAGCGGTCGTAGGAGCCGGGGCCCCAGAGGATGTCGGCGTAGTTGTCGAAGCCGACGAAGCGGTAGCCCGCCGGGATCTCGTTGGCGCCGATCTTGCGGGCGACGTTGAGGCTGTTGGCGTCGGTGAGGGTGAGCCAGAGGCCCTCGGCGAGCGGGTAGAGCACCAGGACGCCGAGCACGAGCACGACCGGCGCGATCATCGCGTAGGCGTACCAGTGCCTGGCGTACGAGCGCTTGACGCGTTCCATCAGGCCCGGACGCGGATCGCGCTGCCGGCTGCCCTTGCCGGTGGCGCGCTGCACGGCGACTGACATTGTTCGACACCTTCTCGGGGGAGGTCCGCCGCCTCGCTTCGGCGACTGCTGTGACGGGTCCGGCCCTCCGGGCCGCCGGGGGAACGGCGGACCCGACGGCGGGGTGGGGGGTGGACTACATGGCGAATCCCGGGTGGATCTTTTCGTAATCGGTGGCGACGG
>NZ_JBHYUU010000136.1:5044-22884 GCF_042749955.1 Kitasatospora sp. NPDC059462
GGGGGCGGCCCCGGGCTCCCCTTTTGGCCCACCACGTGGGGGGGGGCGCCCCCCCCCCCGGTGGGGGCCCGGGGGGGGGGGGCCGGGGGGGCGGGGCCGGGGGGGCCCCCGGCCCCCCCCCGGGCTGGGTGGGGGGTGGACTACTTGGCGAAGCCCGGGAGGAGCTTGGCGTAGTCGGTGGCGACGGTGTTCAGGCCGTCCTGGGTCGCGGTGCCCTGGACGATCTTGCCGAGGTTGGTGCCCAGCGACGCGAACAGCGAGCTGTACTCGGGCAGTTCGGGGCGCGGCTTGGCGCTCGACAGGACCGCCTGGAAGCCGGCGATGCCGGGGTCGGCCTTGACCTCGGGGGTGAAGGCGTCCTCGCGGGTCGGCAGGGTGGAGTTCTTCTGCGCGATGAAGGCCTGGCTCTCGGCCGAGGTCATGAAGGCGGCGAACTTCCCGGCGGCGGCCTTGTGGGCCTTGTCGGCGCCGGCGTAGACGGAGATGTTGTGGCCGCCGGTCGGGGCGCCGCCCTTGCCGGCGGAGCCGCCCGGGACCGGGGCGATGCCCAGGTTGGCCTTGTCGGCGAAGGCGGAGCCCGTGTAGATGTTGGTGATCTCCCAGGGGCCCTGGACGATCGCCGCGACCTTGCCGCTGTTGAAGGCGTCCATCATGTGCGCGTAGGCGTCGGTGGTGACGTCGGCCTTGGCGGTGCCGGGCGCGGTGAACAGGGACTTGTAGGTCTCGATCGCCTTGACGGCCTCCGGCCCGGCGACGGTGATCTTCTTGCCCTTGGCGTCGACGGTGTCGGTGCCCTCGCCGAACAGGAACGGCATGGCGTAGTAGCCGTCGGCGGCCTTCAGCCAGAAGCCGTCGACGCCGGCCTTCTCCTTGACCGCGGCGGCGGCGGTCTTGAGCTCGTCCCAGGTGGCGGGGGCGGCGGTGATGCCGGCCTTGGCGAAGAGCTCCTTGTTGTAGAGCAGGCCGAGGGTGTCGGTGACCAGCGGCACGCCGTAGAGCTTGCCCTCGTAGCTCGCCTGCTGGATCAGGCTGGGCTGGAACTTGGCGGTGTCGGCGGCGGCCGGGGTGCCGTCCAGCGGCTCCAGGTAGCCGGCCTTGGCGAACGCGGCGGTCCAGCCGACCTCGGAGCGGAACACGTCCGGAGCGCCCTTGGCGCCCATCGCGGTCTGGAGCTTGTTCTGCGCCTGGTCGAAGGGCACGTTGACGAAGTCGACCTTGACGTCCGGGTTGGCGGCCTCGAACTTCTTGACGAGCTCCTGGTAGTTCGGCGCCTCGTTGGTGGCGTTCGAGGTGTCCCAGTAGGTGAGGGTGACCGGCCCGTCGGCCTTGCCGTCGGAGCTGGAGCCGCTGCTGCCACAGGCAGCCATCGAGACCGCGAGGGCCACAACGAGGGCAGAGGCCGCGATGCCACGCCGCATGAGAACTCCTTGGAGGGTGGGGGTGCCCGAAATGACCGGAGACAGGCGCATAATGGCTGCCTTGCCTCGCGCCGACCGCACCGTTGCTGCCGCCGGGCCCGCAAGGAAGTTAACAGCGGGGCAACAGTTGCGGAAAGACCTTGCAGAAAGTTTCTGCAAGAAACGGCGATCGTTACATCGGCGTGTCCTCTGCGTTGCCGCACAGTCGTTGACAGCCGGGCATGTCGCCACACCTTGTCCGGTTTGCCCCGGTCGACTGTCGCCGCCGGGGCCACCCTCCGTGAGGAAAGCCTCTTGCAGTGCCTCCGTCAGCCGGTGGTTCCGAGCCGCAGCACGGTGGTCGAACGGAACTCCTCGCCCGGACGCAGCTCGGTGCTCGGGAAGGCCGGGTGGTGCGGGGAGTCCGGGAAGTGCTGGGTCTCCAGCGCGATCCCCGCGAACGGCCCGTACGGCACCCCGCGCGCGCCGGTGACCCGGCCCTGGAAGGTGTTGGCGGTGTAGACCTGGATGCCGGGCTCGGTGGTCAGCACCTCCAGGGTGCGGCCGCTGGACGGGTCCTCCAGCAGCGCCGCCCGGGCCGGGGTGCCGTCCGCCGGACGCGGCCGCAGCACCCAGTTGTGGTCGTACCCGCCGGGTCCGGTCAGCTGCGGGTGGCCGTCGTGCAGCGACTTGCCGATCGGCCGGGCGGTGGTGAAGTCGAACGGCGTCCCGGCCACCGGCTCGATCCGGCCGTCGGGGATCTGCCGCTCGTCGGCGGGGGTGAAGCCGTCGGCGTCGAGGGTGAGCAGGTGGCCGAGGACGTCCCCGGAGCCCTCGCCCGCCAGGTTGACGTAGGCGTGGTTGGTGAGGTTGACCACGGTCGGCGCGGTGGTCACCGCGTGGTAGCGGATCGCCATCTCGCCGCCCGGGTCGAGGGTGTACTCGACGGTGACGTCGAGGGCGCCCGGGAAGCCCTGGTCGCCGTCGGGGCTGTGCAGCGCGAGCCGGACGCCGCCGGGCACCTCCTCGGCCGTCCAGATCCGGTGCGCGAAGCCGTCGGGACCGCCGTGCAGGGTGACCCCGCCGCCGGTCGGGGCGAGCTGGTGCTCCTCGCCGTCGACGGTGATGCTGCTGCCGGCGATCCGGTTGGCGTACCGGCCGACCACGGTGCCGTAGTGGCGCGCCGGGCCGAGGATGTCGGCGAGCCGGTCGGTGGAGAGCAGCAGCTGGGCGGGGCGGCCGTCGCGGTCCGGGGCGACCAGGGTGTGCAGGGTGGCGCCGAGGGTGAGCACGCTCGCCTCGTACGGTCCGGCGCGCAGCGTCCACCGCTCGATCGCGGCGCCCGCGCCCGAGGGTTCGAAGGGCTCGCGCCGCACGCTGGTGGTCTGCGGCCCGTTCGCCGGGGGCGTCGCCATGGCCTGCTCCTCACTGGCGGGCCACGGGAGCGCGCCCGCCCTTTCGCCGGGGTGCCGGGCCCCGCATGGGCCCGGGTCGGCGTCAGCCTAGGGCCTGTCCCCCGGATTTCGTCGGACCGGGCCGCGGCTCCCCCGGCCGTCGGCGACCGGCGGCGACGCGGCGCGGGGGTGCCTGCCGGCCGAAGGCCGGGGGCGTGCGTGCCCTGGCGCCGCGGGCCCGGCAGGGAGCCAGGCGACCGGCCGCGAGCCGCAGCGGACGGCGCGGGGGCGCTCATCGAGTGCCCGCGCGCCGTCCGGTGCGCCGTGCGCTGCGGCCGGGAGGACGGCCGGGCGTGTCGCCGTGGGACCCGCCCGGTCGCCGGGACCGGTTCAGCGGCCGGCGCCGAACCCGCCCTCGTCCCCGTGCGCGCCGCCCGGCCGGTCGACCGGGTCGGAGCCGTCGCGCTGCGCGGGCGGCAGGCCGAGCGCCGCGGCCAGGCCGTCGGGGCCGCTGCCGGCCTTGCGGTAGACGGCGGCCAGCCGGCGGTTGACCAGGTTGAGCGGGAGCGCCAGGTGGTCGGCGATGCGCTGCGGCGGGATGCCCCGCACGGCCAGCTCGGCGACGTCCCACTCCGGCTGGCTGAGCGTCTCGCGCACGTCGCCGAGCCGGTTGGGCCGCAGGCCGTAGTTGGCCAGCTCGCGCCGGGCCCGGTCGACCAGCCCGTCGGCCGCGCAGTGCTGGGCCAGTTCGATGCCCTGGTAGAGGTGCTCCTGGGCGTCCTCCAGCCGGCCGACCCGGCGCAGCGCGGCTCCGAGGTCGACCAGGGCGACGGCGTGCTCGTAGCCGGCCGGCGACTGGCCGAGGTGGGTGACCGCCCGCTCCAGCAGTTCGACCGCCTGCTGGCCGTCCTCGATCTGGGCATGCAGCCGCAGCGCGGTGCCGATCGCCGAGGCGGTGCCGAACCGCTCCGCGTCGACGACCGAGCGGCGGGCGTACGCGCGGGCCCGCTCCGGCTCGTCCGCGGCGAGCGCGATGGCCAGGTGGCCGGCCCAGGGCGCCCAGACCGTGTTGTGCCAGCCCCGGACGTCCAGCTGGGCGCCGGCCTCGGTCAGCGCGGCGGCCGCGCCGGCGGGCCGGCCGACGGCGAGCAGCAGCTTGCCGTACAGCGAGGCGGCGTCGGGCAGCACCATCGCGGTGACGTGGTACGGCGGGTGGAAGCCGAACTCCAGGGCGAGTTCCCAGGCCTCCTGGCTGCGGCCGCGGGCGATCAGGGTGTCGATCAGCACGCCGACCGCGTCCCAGGCGAGCGGCAGCTTGGAGCTGATCCGCTCGGACAGCCGCAGCGCGCGGCGCAGGAAGTCCTCGGCCTCGGCGAGCAGGCCGCGCCGGAACCGGGCCAGGCCCATCAGGAAGTAGGCGAAGCCCCGGTGGGCACCGCTCCAGCCCGCCACCTCGAACTGGACGATGGCGTCCGAGAAGAGCCGCTCGGCCTGGGCGATGCGGTCGTTGTAGGTGTAGGACAGGCCGAGCGTGGCGGGCAGTTCGAAGCCCCAGGTGTTGTCGGTCCAGCCGAGGCCCTTGGGCAGCCGGCCGTTGTCCAGCACGTCGTCGGCGTGCCGCAGCACCTCGGCCGAGGGCTCGCCGCGCAGGGTGAGGTCCCAGGCCCGCAGCGCCAGGACCGCCCGGTCGGCCGCCTCCCGCCCGGTGAGGCTCTCGCACAGCGCGCCGAGCCGGGCGGAGCGGGCCGGTCCGTCCTCCTCGGACTTGCGGTAGGCGTGCCACATGAACGACGCGGCCTCCAGCCGCAGCCGGCCCGCCGGGTCCCCGACGGTGCGCTCCGCCTCGTCCTGGCAGACCACCGCGGCCTGGCGCAGCTCGCCGCTGTGCGCGAGCACTTCGGAGAGCCGGAAGGTGGCGTCGACCCGCAGCGAGGGGCGCAGCGGTCCTTCGTCCGGGTCGAGCGCGAGCTTCAGCTGGTTGACGGTGGCGACGGGGTCGGTGAGCAGGGCGGAGCAGCCCAGCTCGTACAGCACCTCGGCGCGGTCCTGGTCGTCCGGCGGTTCGGCGAGCGCGCGGTGCAGACAGCGCTGGGCCGCCTCGGGCGCGCCGATCAGCAGGTGTTCGGAGGCGGCCCGGCGGAGTTTGCGCACGGTGCGGTCGTCGCCCTCGCCCGCGAAGGTCTCCACCAGGTGGCGGGAGGCGGCGAGCAGGCCGAGTCCGGCGTTCTCGATCTCGGCGGCGGCCACGCCGTGCATGCCGGTGCGGGTGGCCTCGGGCATGGTGTTGTAGATCGAGCTGGCGATCAGCGGGTGGACGAATTCGAGGTTGCCGTTGGGGGTCTTGGTGAGGACGCGCTGCTTGCGCAGTTCCTTGATGGACTCGCGGGCGCCCTCGGCGCTCTGGGCGGAGATCCGGGTGGCGAGTTCGGGCTGGATGTCGGTGCCGAGCATCGCGGCGGCCCAGGCGAAGCGCAGGGTGGCGGCGCCGAGCCGGTCCAGCCAGGACTTGAGGGTCATCCCGGTGGCGTCGACGGCCAGTTCGCGCAGTTGCTGGGAGTTCTCCTCGACCGGTTCCAGCTCCTGGTCGCGGACCTGGTCGAGCAGGGCGACGACCTCGAAGGGGTTGCCGTTGACGACGTTCCAGAACTCGTAGCAGAAGGCGTCCTCGGCCCGCTCGCCGAGTTCGGCGCGGATCATGTCGGTGACCGCGACCAGGGAGAGCCGGCTCAGCTCGTGCCGGCGGGTGGCCAGCGCGGCGACGGCGCGCTGGTGCTCCTGGGACTCCTGCTGCCAGTCGGCGGTGTCGTCGCGGTAGGCGAAGACCAGCAGGACGGGCAGCTCGCGCGCCCGGACGGCGAACTGGGCCAGCCAGCTCAGCGATTCGGGGTCGGACCAGTGCAGGTCGTCGACGATCATCACCAGCGGGGCGCGCCGCGGGGCGAGCTGGGTGAGGACGAAGTCGAGGCCGTCGCGCACGCCCTGCGGGTCGAGGCGGCGGGCGCCCTTCCTGGGCTGCTTGAGGCCCATGGCCGGGCCGACGACCTCTTCCCAGGTGCCCATCACCTGGCTGAACTCGCCCGGTTCCAGGCTGCCGAGCACCGGCTGGAGGAGCTGGCGCAGGACGTGGTAGGGCTCCTTGAACTGGCGTTCGCCGCCGCGGGCGAACAGCACGGTGGCGCCGGGGCGCAGTTTGGCGATCCGGCGGACCTCGTGCAGCAGGCTGGTCTTGCCGATGCCGGGCCGGCCGGAGAAGGTGAGCAGTTCGCCGATCTCGGTGCCGCCGGCCGCGAAGTCGCGGCAGAGCTTGTCCACCGCGGACTCGGCGGAGCGGAGTTCGGAGTCGCGGTCGCGCAGTCTGATGCGATTGGGGGCGCCTTCGGCCTCCCGCGCGCCCGGCTTCGCCTCCGCCCGGAATTCCCTGTCCCGCTCGGTCACCGTCGTGCCTCCGCCTCGCCGATCCCTGCTCGTGGAGCCGAGGTTAGCGCCGCAGGGGGCCTGGTGGAGTGTATTCACGCAGGCGAGGGGCGAGTTGAAGGGTTTGGAAGACCTGCCGAGGGCAATTGCCGTATATCCCTAACGTCGGATCATTGCATCAGATACTCTACGCCCCGCATACCAAGTTGATCATGCCATGACCATGTTCACCCCTCCGGCAGCGCCACCCCAACTCCCCCGCCCACGCCCGCAATACCCATCAGCACCCCCACCCTTCGCAGCTCCGGGAGTCCGATGTCTGACGACACCTCACTTCAGATTCCGTTCCCGCACCGTCGCAGCGACCACGGGCCGTACGCCACCGAACTGCACCGCGCCTGGCTGACCCGCCATCCGTTGCTGCCCGACCCGGCCCACCCGTCCTACGCCCACTGGGACGTCGTGGACCTCGCGGCGCTCGGCTACCCCGAGGCCGGGCCCGACGAACTCGCGCTCGCCGCCGACCTCATGGGCTTCTACTTCCTCTTCGACGACCAGTTCGACGGCCCGCTCGGCCGCCGCCCCACCGAGGTGGCGCCGATCTGCGACCGGCTGGTCGCCGTCCTGCACGGCGCGTCGCCCGACCGCGGCTCGCCCGTGGAGACCGCCTTCGCCGACCTGTGGGAACGCAGCGTCCAGGGCATGCCGGCGCGCTGGCAGGCGCGCGCCGCCTACAACTGGGAGTACTACCTCGCCTCCCACCCCGCCGAGGCGGCCGGGCGGATCAGCCCGAACCCGCCGGACCGGGCCGGTTACCAGGTGCTGCGGCGCGGCACCGCCGCGATGGAGACCATCTTCGACATGATCGAGCGGCTCGGCCACTTCGAGGTGCCCCCGGCCGTGCTGCACCATCCGGTGCTGCGTCAGCTGCGCCAGCTCGCCGCCGACATCCCCTCGCTGACCAACGACGTGCGCTCGTTCCCGCTGGAGGCGCCGCGCGGCGACGTCAACAACCTGGTGATGATCGTGCGGCGGGAGCGGGACTGCTCGGCCGAGGAGGCGTGCGCCGTGGTGATGGCCGAGGCGCAGCTGATGGTCGAGCGCTCCCGGGAGCTGTACGAGGGACTGCCCGACGTCCACCGGGAGCTCGGCCTGGCCCGGGTCGAGCGGATCGTCGCCCAGCGCTACGCCGACGGGCTGGTCACCTGGCTGGCCGGCTACCTGAGCTGGGAGCGCCGCACCGGCCGCTACCAGACCGCCTGACCCGGCCCGCCCCGGGGCCGGCGGGCCGCGCCACCCTGCGTCGACCGATGCCGTACGGACCGTAGCCGAACCGGCCGCCCGCCGGTTAGGGTGCAACCCGGCGGACGCCCCGGCACGGGGGCGCCCGACCCGCGTGTGTGTCCGTACCCTCCGCCGGGCCGCCCCCTGCGCGGCCCGGCGCACCGCTCCGGCCCGCGTGGCCGGAGCGGTGCCCCGACAGCGCGAGGAGGCACCAGAACATGCCGGTCTACCAGCCCCCCGGGCAGCCCGGATCCATCGTCGGCTACCGCCCCCGCTACGAACACTGGATCGGCGGCCGGTGGACGCCGCCGGTCCTCGGCCGCTACTTCGAGAACCCCAGCCCGGTCACCGGCGAGGTCTTCACCGAGGTCGCCCGCGGCACCGCCGAGGACATCGAGGCCGCGCTGGACGCCGCCCACGCCGCCGCCCCGGCCTGGGGCCGCACCCCGCCCGCCGAGCGCGCCCAGGTGCTGCTGCGGATCGCCGACCGGATCGAGCAGAACCTCGAAGCCCTCGCCGTCGCGGAGAGCTGGGAGAACGGCAAGCCGGTGCGCGAGACGCTGGGCGCCGACCTGCCGCTGGCCGTCGACCAGCTGCGCTACTTCGCGGGCGCGCTGCGCGCCCAGGAGGGCGGCGTCTCGCAACTGGACGAGGACACCGTGGCCTACCACTTCCACGAGCCGCTGGGCGTGGTCGGCCAGATCATCCCGTGGAACTTCCCGATCCTGATGGCGGTCTGGAAGCTCGCCCCGGCGCTGGCGGCGGGCAACGCGGTCGTGCTCAAGCCCGCCGAGCAGACGCCGGCCTCCGTCCTGCTGCTGGCCGAACTGACCGCCGACCTGCTGCCGCCGGGCGTGCTCAACGTGGTCAACGGCTTCGGCCTGGAGGCCGGCCGCCCGCTCGCCTCCAGCGACCGGATCCGCAAGATCGCCTTCACCGGCGAGACCACCACCGGCCGGCTGATCTCGCAGTACGCGAGCGGCAACCTCATCCCGGTCTCGCTGGAGCTCGGCGGCAAGAGCCCCAACCTGTTCTTCGCCGACGTCGCGGCCGAACAGGACGCCTTCTACGACAAGACCGTCGAGGGCTTCGCGATGTTCGCCCTCAACCAGGGCGAGGTCTGCACCTGCCCCAGCCGGGCCCTGATCGAGTCCTCGGTGTACGACCGGCTGCTCGCCGACGGCCTGGACCGGGTGCGGGCGATGCGCCAGGGCAACCCGCTGGACACCGACACCCAGATCGGCGCCCAGGCCAGCGAGGAACAGCTGCGCAAGATCCTCTCCTACGTCGAGATCGGCCAGGCCGAGGGCGCCAAGGTGCTCGCCGGCGGCGAGCGGGCCGAGCTGGGCGGCGCGCTGTCCGGCGGCTACTACGTCACGCCGACGGTCTTCGAGGGCGTCAACGGGATGCGGATCTTCCAGGAGGAGATCTTCGGCCCCGTCGTCGCGGTCACCCGCTTCGAGGGCTTCGACGACGCGGTCGCGCTCGCCAACGACACCCTCTACGGGCTCGGCGCCGGCGTCTGGACCCGCAACGGCACCACCGCCTACCGGGCGGGGCGCGCCATCCAGGCCGGCCGGGTCTGGACCAACTGCTACCACGCCTACCCGGCCCATGCCGCGTTCGGCGGGTACAAGAACTCCGGCATCGGCCGGGAGGGCCACAAGGCCGTCCTGGAGCACTACCAGCAGACCAAGAACCTGCTCGTCAGCTACTCCCCGCAGGCCACCGGCCTGTTCTAGGCGGCGGCGCACCGCCGCACGGCCCCGGAACGCGGGGCGGGAAGCCGGGCCGGCCGGCTTCCCGCCCCGTACGCCACTCCCCGTGGCCCGGTCGGGGACCCCAGGGGGTGAATCGCCCGTAGCGGGATCCAAGCACAGTCGGCCCCCGGAAATCCCCGACTCGCCGCCGACATGCGCGGCGAGTCCCCGCCGAGGTCCTAAACAGGAGTCCCGACCCGCTTCGACTCCTGGGAGACCGGATGACCATCGCCCCCGCCAAACTCTCCGACCCGACCGTGCGCGCCGCCGTCACCGCGATCAACGCCGGCGACCGGCAGGCCTTCGTCGACCTGCTCGCCCCGGAGGCGACCATGTCCGACGACGGCTCCGAGCGGGACCTCCAGGACTGGATCGACCGGGAGATCTTCACCGTCCACGGCCACATGGAGGTCCGCTCCGAGTCCGACGGCGGCCGGGCCCTGGTCGCCGACTACCGCAACGAGACCTGGGGCGAGATGCGCACCGCCTGGCGGTTCACCGTCGAGGGCGGCCGGATCAGCCACTTCGCGACCGGCCAGGCCTGACCCGCCCCGGGCGCGGCCCCGGCCCGGCCCGGGCTCAGGCCGCCCCCAGGCACTCCCGCACCGCCCGGATCAGCGCGCGGGAGCGGATGTCCCCGGTGACACCGGGCTGCATGCCGTTGGTGACGTAGCCGAAGCCGATCCCGAGCTCCGGGTCGGCGAAGCCCAGCGAGCCGCCCCGGCCCGGGTGGCCGAAGCTCGCCGGCGAGGCCATCGGCGAGGTCGGGCTGTGCCGGAAGAAGCCCAGCCCGAAGGTGGAACCGACGATCAGCACCCGGTCCGGGCCGCTGACCACCGGCCCGACCGCGCGGGTCAGCATCCCGGGACCGAGCAGCGGCGGCAGCGCCCCGCCGCCGCTGCCGTGCCGGTCGGCCGCGCCGATCAGCGCCGCGTAGAACCGGGCCACCGAGCGCGCCGTGCCGATCCCGCCCGCGCCGGGGATCTCGGCCGCCTGCACCGCCGGGTCGTTCAGGTCCACCCCGGGCCGCACCGAGGCGAACGCCCGGGCGGTCAGCGAGGACGGGTCCTGGTAGGCGTCCCGCACGGACTGCTTGGGGCGCAGCCGCAGCCCGCTCGGACCGGTCCGGGCGGCCGCCGGCGCGGGCAGGTCGACCAGCCGGCCCACCCGGGGCGCGGCGCCGGCCGGCAGGCCGATCCACAGGTCGAGGCCGAGCGGACGGGCGATCTCCTCGGCGAAGTACTGGCCGACGGTGCGCCCGCTCACCCGGCGCACCACCTCGCCGACCAGCCAGCCGAAGGTGTACGGGTGGTAGCCGTGCGCCGTGCCGGGCTCCCAGGCGGGCGCCTGGGCGGCCACCGCGGCCGCCGCCCGCTCCCAGGTGAGCACGTCCTCCAGCCGCAGCGGCACGTCCAGCGCCGGTACCCCGGCCTGGTGCGACAGCAGCCAGCTCACCGGCACCCCGCCCTTGCCGGCCGCCCCGAACTCCGGCCAGTAGGAGACCACCGGGGCGTCCAGGTCGAGCTGCCCGCGCTCGGCGAGCAGCAGCGCGGTGGTCGCGGTCAGGCCCTTGGTGACCGAACGCAGCACCTGCGCGGTGTCCGCCGTCCAGGGCACGGCCGGCGCGGGCCGCCCGCCGACCTCGGGCCGGGCGTCGCCGCCCCAGAGGTCCACCACCTTGCGGCCGTGCACGTACAGCGCGAAGGCCGCGCCGAGCTCCCCGTACTCCCGGAAGTTGCGCGCGAAGGCCTCCCGCACCGGCTCGAAGCCCCCGGCCGTCTCGCCCCAGATCTCCACCACCGCGCGTGCCGTCCCTCGTCCGTCCGTTCGTGAATCGCCCGGAAACCCTAACCTGTCGGTCATGAGCGAGCCTGCGCAGAGCGATCCCGCCGATGAGCTGCTGGACGTCGTCGACGAGCACGACCGGGTGACCGGGACCGCACGGCGGGGGGAGGTGTACCGGCTCGGGCTGACCCACCGGTGCGTCTTCGTCCTGGTCCGCGACCCGGCCGGGCGGATCTTCGTGCACCGGCGCACCGACACCAAACTGTTCGCCCCGGGCGCGCACGACATGTTCGTCGGCGGCGTGGTGGGCGCCGGGGAGACCTACGGGCGGGCCGCCGTCCGGGAGGCGGAGGAGGAGCTGGGCGTCACCGGGATCGCCCCGCGCCCGCTGTTCCGCTTCCTGTACCGCGGCGACGGCCTCGCCTGGTGGTCCGACGTGCACGAGGCCGAGTGGGACGGCCCGGTCTCCCCGCAGGAGTCCGAGGTGGCCTGGCACGCCTGGCTCACCCCGGCCGAGCTGGCCGCCCGGCTGGAGCGCGACGTCTTCGTCCCCGACGGCCGGGAGGCCTACCGCCGCTACCTGGAGCACCGCCGGGCCCGACCGGGCGGATAGGGTGACGCGCATGGCATCCCGCACGCCGTCGGCCCCCTCCCCCGCGTCCGCGCCCGCGCCCGGAGGCGGCGACCGCCCGGAGAGCGCCGGGCGCCCGCGCCGGCGGCTGAGCGTGGACGAGCGGCGCGAGCAGCTGATCGCGGTGGCGCTGGAGCTGTTCAGCCACCGCCCGCCGGAGGAGGTGTCGATCGACGACATCGCCGCCGCCGCGGGTGCCTCCCGGCCGCTGGTCTACCACTACTTCCCGGGCAAGCAGGCGATCTACGAGGAGTCGCTGCGCCGGGCCGGCCGGGAGCTGTCGGCCCGGTTCGAGGAGCCGGCCGAGGGCCCGCTCTCCGAACGGCTGTACCGGGTGATGGGCCGTTACCTGGACTTCGTGCAGAGCCGCGGCCCCGGCTTCGCGGCGCTGCTGCGCGGCGGTTCGGTGACGGCCAGCACCAACACCTCGGCGGTGATCGACGAGGTCCGCCAGGCCGCCCACGACCAGCTCCTCGGCCACCTGGCGCTGCCCTCCCCCAGCCCGGCGCTGCGGCTGACCGTCCGGGCCTGGATCGCCAACGCCGAGATCACCTCGCTGGAGTGGCTGGCCGACCGCTCGGTGCCGCTGGAGGACCTCCAGCTGCACCTGGTGCAGGAGTTCGTGGCCGCGCTCACGCTGACCGCCGCCCGGGAGCCCGCGCTGGCCGCCGAGCTGGCCGGCTTCCTCGCCGACGAACGCCCGGACGGCCCGACCGGGCGGCTGGTGCGCGACCTCGCGGGCCTGCTGGCCGTCCCCGGCCTGGCCGACGCCCTCACCGCCCTGACCGCCCCGGCCGCCGCCCCCGTCCCCGGCCCCGGCCCCGCCGCGGGAGCGCCCGGCCGCACCGAGCAGGCGTAGCGGCCCGGGCGGGCCGGGGCTCCGGATGCGGGGCCCCGGACGCGGGCCGACGCCGGGCGGCCGGTTCTGCCCCGTCGGCGCCCTCTGATAGGAATGTGCACGGATCTGACGGCCCGCCGGTCACCCCCGGGCCGGGGTCCATGGACCAGCGAACGCACAGCGAACGGAGCGGGGGGCTCAACAGGTGACCCAGGACGGCCAGTTCAGCGCGGAGGCCAGCCCCTTCGCAGCCGCGGAGCGGGTCTCCGCGACCCTCGGCAGCCTCACCGACGCGCTCCTCGGCGCCCGGGCCTCGCGCCACCCCGCGGCCGCGCTGACCGTGCTGCGGGCGGGCGCCCACCCGGCCGCCGACGCCCTGTTCCACCTGCCGCTGGCACCCAACGGCCCGGTGCACACCGCCGTCGACCGGCTCGGCACCGTGGTCACCGCCGGCACCGCCCGCCCGGGCACCGGCGCCGCGCTGGCCCCGCTGGCGGGCGGCGCGCTGCTGGCCCGCTACGGCGCCGCCGACCCGGTCCGCGGCGCGGCGGCCGGCTCCACCGGGGCGCCCACCGCCGGGGACCTCGGCCTGCCGGTGACCGGCGAGCCCGCCGACCCCAAGCTCCGCCCCGCCTTCGCCGCGCCGCTGGCCGCGCTGGCCGACGGCCGGCAGACCCGTCAGCCGGTCGAACTGCCCACCGGCTCGGGCGCCGAGGTGCGCCTGGTCGTCCCGCCGGGCTTCCACGCCCTCACCTCGCCGGACGGCCCGCCCGGGGTCTCCGCCCGGACGGTTCGCACCGGGCCGGTGGACGGCATCCCGGCCGGAGCCGGGATCGCCCCGGCCACCGCCGCGGCCGCCGCCGGGCTGACCGCGCACCTGGCCGAGACCGCCGAGGAGCTGTTCAGCGGCGCCGGCCCGGCCGAGCGCCGCGACTTCGCGCTGATCGCCGCCGCCCTGGCGGACACCGTCACCGCCTCCGGCACCGTGTACGCGGGCCTCGGCGCCTTCCACCTGGACGGCCGGCCGACCGACGCCACCCTGGTCGTCTCGCTGGCCCGCCACCCGCTGCCGATCACCGGGCTCGCCACCGAGCTGGCCACCGTGCGCCGGCACGCCGAGGTCTGGACGGTGCTGCTGCCCGCCGGACCGGCCGCCGTCCTGGTCGAGGCCCGCAGCGTCCCGGTGCCGGGCCCGCTGGCCGCCGACGGGACGCGCCGCTGGGCGGTCACCTCGGTGGTGGAGGCGTTCGTCCCGCTGCCGGACGGCGTCTCGGTGCTCTGCGTGCAGCTGACCACCGCCCAGCCGCAGGACTGGGAGCTGTACACGGACGTCTTCGCCGAGCTGCTGAAGAGCGTGCAGTTCGGCTGGGACGGCGTGCCCGCCACCCCGGTCGCCGCCGTCCCGGGCGCCGTCCCGACCGCCGTGCCCGCCCCGGCCGAGCCCGCCGCGCCCCCGGCGCCGCCCGTTCCCCCGGCACCCCCCGTGCCGCCGGTGCCCGAGGAGCACGCCGCACCGGTGCGCGTCCCGTCGGCCGACTTCAACCCCTTCGCCCCGGTCGCCGACCCGACCCCGGCCCGGCCGATCCTGGTGCCCGACGACGCCGCCGGGCCGCCCGCCCCGCCCAAGGGCACGCCGGTGACGGTCCCGCCGCCGGACTTCGACCCCTTCGGCATCCTCGGCGCCCCGGCCGCCGAACCGGCGGCCCAGGAGGCCCCCGAGCCGCCCAAGGGCACCCCCGTGACGGTGCCCCCGCCGGACTTCGACCCCTTCGGCATCCTCGGCGCCCCGGCCGCCGAACCGCTGCCGGCCCCCGCCGCCCAGCCCGCCGCCGCCCCGGCCACCGACCCGTTCGGCACGGTGACCGCCGCCGACCTGCCCGCGGACCCCTTCGGCACCACCCTCCCGGCGCCCCGCGCCGCGGCCGTCCCGCCGCCGCCCAGCACCCCGCCGGCCGTCCCCGCCACCGCCGGCCCCGCCAAGGGCACTCCGGTGATGGTCCCGCCGCCGGACTTCAACCCCTTCGCCCCGCAGCCCGAGGACACCCCGGCCCCGCCGCCCGCCGCCGCCCCGGAGCACGACCCCTTCGGCTGAGGGCCCGGAACCCCGCGGCCCCGCCGCACCCCACGACCGCCCCGGCGACGCCCGTCGCCGGGGCGGTCGCCGTCTGCCACCCGGTCATGTCCACGATCCACAAGTGGTACAGACCTATTGCCAGTTCAGCGTCGGCTCCCTACCCTCGGCACAGGATCCTCCGTGGCACCCCGACGGCCCGAGGACCGGTTCCGCGGCCGCCCCCATGGCCCGGAGCGCGCCGCTCCACGCACCTGACACCTCCCCACGGGTTACGGGGGGTCCGGGCCTGCCCCGGGACCCCAGGACAGGAGCCACATCGATGCACAAACGTCGGATCAGCCTGCCGCTGCTCGCGGCCGGGACCCTGCTCGTCCCGCTGCTCGGCGCCGCCCTGCCCGCCACCCTGGCCCACGCCGCCGGGCCCGCCGCACCGGCGGCCGCCGGGTCCCTGACCGCGAGCCTGACCAAGGGCAGCGACTGGGGCAGCGGATACGAGGGCAGCTACACCATCACCAACGGCACCGGCGCCGCGGTCAACGGCTGGACCCTGGAGTTCGACCTGCCCGGCGGCAACACCGTCGCGGGCCTGTGGAACGCCTCCTACACCACCTCGGCCTCCCACGTCACGGTGAAGAACCCCGGCTGGGCCTCGACCCTGCCGGCCGGCGGCACCTACAACGTCGGCTTCAACATCGCCTACTCGGGCGGCTACCAGCCGCTGGCGAACTGCAAGCTGAACGGCAAGCCGTGCGACGGCAGCGGCGACGACCTGACCCCGCCGACCGTTCCGGGCGCCCTGAAGTCCGGCACCGTCACCCAGACCACCGCGGCGCTGTCCTGGACCGCGAGCACCGACAACGTCGGCGTCACCGGGTACGACGTGTACCGGGACGGCACGAAGGTGGCCACCACCGACGGCGCCACCACCGCCGTCACCGTGCAGGGCCTGACCGGCGGCACCACCTACCAGTTCACCGTCCAGGCCTTCGACGCGGCGGGCAACCGCTCCGCGGCCGCCGGCCCGGTGAGCGTCACCACCCCGCCGCCGATCGAGGACAAGGAGGCGCCGACCACGCCGGGCACCCCGGCCGTCACCGGCTCGGACTCCAGCTCGGTCTCGCTGAGCTGGGCGGCCAGCACCGACAACGTCGGCGTCACCGCCTACGACATCACCGCGAGCAACGGCGTGGTGACCACCGTCACCAGCCCCTCCGGCACCGTCGGCGGCCTCGCCCCGGACACCGAGTACACCTTCACCGTGAAGGCCCGCGACGCGGCCGGCAACGTCTCCCCGGCCTCCGGCGCGGTGACCGCCCGCACCAAGAAGGGCGGCACCGGCGGCGCGCTGAAGATCGGCTACTTCACCCAGTGGAGCGTCTACGCCCGCGGCTACAGCGTGAAGCAGCTCGACACCTCGGGCTCGGCCGGCCGGCTCTCGGTGATCAACTACGCCTTCGCCAACATCCACCCGAGCACCAAGCAGTGCTTCATCACCAACAAGGCGGCCGGGCCGGACAACGACCCGAACGCGGGCGACGGCGCCGGTGACGCCTGGGCCGACTTCGGCCGGGGCTGGGACGCCGGCACCTCGGTGGCCGGCACCACCGACACCTGGGACCAGAAGCTGGCCGGCAACTTCAACCAGCTGAAGCAGCTCAAGGCCAAGTACCCCAACCTCAAGATCCAGATCTCGCTGGGCGGCTGGTCCTACAGCAAGTGGTTCTCCGACGCGGCGGCCACCGACGCCTCCCGCAAGGCGCTGGTCAGCTCCTGCATCGACATGTACATCAAGGGCAACCTGCCGGTGATCGACGGCCGCGGCGGCGCGGGCAGCGCGGCCGGCATCTTCGACGGCATCGACCTCGACTGGGAGTGGCCGAACTCCGACGGGCACACCGGGAACATCTTCCGGCCCGCCGACAAGGCCAACTACACCCTGCTGGCCCAGGAGTTCCGCCGCCAGCTGGACGCCCTCGGCGCCACCACCAACAAGCACTACACGCTGAGCGCCTTCCTCCCGGCCGACCCGGCGAAGGTCACCGCGGGCATCGACATCCCGGGCCTGTTCGGCGCCTTCGACTTCGCCACCATCCAGGGCTACGACTACCACGGCGGCTGGGAGATGGTCACCAACCAGCAGTCCGGCATCAAGGTCGCCGCCGGTGACCCGAACCCGCCGGCCCGCCAGTTCAGCTCCGAGGTCGCGATCGGCGCGTACGTCGACGGCGGCGCCCCGAAGAGCAAGCTCACCCTCGGCATCCCGTTCTACGGACGCGGCTGGACGGGCGTGCCGCGCGGCACCACCAACGGCCTCTTCCAGACCGCGACGGGCCCCGGCCCGGGCACCTACGAGGCGGGCTTCGAGGACTACAAGAGGCTCAAGGAGATGGCCACCAGCGGCGGTTACACCGTCTACCGCGACCCGGTGGCCGGCCACGCCTACATCTACAACGGGAACGTCTTCTACACCTACGACGACCCGACCGAGATCGCCCGCAAGACCGCCTGGATCAAGTCCCAGGGGCTGGCCGGCGCGATGGTCTGGGCCTTCGACGGTGACACCCCGAACGGCGAACTGATGGCCGCGGTGGACAACGGCCTGAAGTAGACCGGCCGGAAGTAGACCGGCCGGAAGTAGACCGGCCGGAAGCAGACCGGCCGGAAGCGGCCCCGCCGCTGCGCCACCTGGCCCGTCATGCGCTCACCGCGCGCGGCGGGCCAGGTGCACGACGTCCGGCACACCGCGGGCCACCGCGACCTCCCGCGTCGTCACGTCCGTGAAGCCGGCCGCCCGCAGCGCCTCCTCGAAGGCCCCGGACGGCCGGGCGCTCCACACCGCCAGCACCCCGCCCGGCTCCAGCCGGTGGCGCAGCCGCGCCAGCCCGTCCGGGCCGTACAGCCCGGCGTTGGCGTCGGTGACCGTCCAGTCGGGCCCGTTGTCGATGTCCAGGCAGAGCGCGTGGTAGCGGGCGCCGTCGGCGCGGGCCAGGTACTCCAGCAGGTCGGTGTGCAGCACCTCCACCCGCGGATCGTCCAGCGCGCCGCCCGAGAAGGCCGCCAGCGGGCCGTCCCGGTGCCACTCGATGATCGCGCCCTCGCGCTCCACCACGGCGATCCGCCCCCAGCGCGGCTCGGCCGCGGCGTGGGCGAGCGAGAAGCCGACGCCGAGCCCGCCGATCAGCACGGCGGGCACGGCGGTCCGCTCCACTGCCACCAGCGCCGCCCCCACCAGCAGCCGCACCGACCGGCCCTCGGCGGTGTCC
>NZ_JBHYUU010000137.1:0-22747 GCF_042749955.1 Kitasatospora sp. NPDC059462
CTCCGACCCCGCCCGCCCCGACCCCCCCAGATCCGACCCGGCCCGACCCGACCCGGCCTGATCCGACCCGGCCCGACCTGACCCGGTCGGGCCGGTGGCGTTCACCTGCCCGAGCACCTCGGGCAGGCCCCGACGAGCACCCCACCGCCCCCTGCGCCGCCCCCCGACGCAGAAGACTGCCGTTCCCGGGCCGAACCCCCGACCATGGGTCCATGACGTCCACCCGCGCGGACCGCCGCCGCACCCGCCCCTCCCTCGCCGCACGGCCGGCCCGTGTGCGCCGGACCGACGGTGGCACGGCGGCCGGCAGGAGCACGCTCACCCGGCTGCCCGCCGCGCGCCACGACGGCACCGTCCTCGACGGCCACCGCGCCGAGCACGGCCGGCCCGGCCGGCCGCCCGGGTTCCTCGTCGAGGACCTGCCCGCCCTCCCCGCCGGCCGCCCCGTCCTGGTCGACCGCTCCGGCATCCTCCCGCGCGACCGCGCGCCGCTGCTGCGCCGCCCGGAGCAGGCCGCCTTCCGGCCGCCCGCCCCGGCCTTCCGGAAGGCAGGCCGCACCGCCCGGTACGCCGACCCCGCCCGGGCTGGGGCGTGTCGGGTGCATCGGCCCCGGTCCGCGGCGCCAGGGCACGCACGCCCCCGGCCGGCGGCCGGGGGAGCCGCGGCCTCGGCCGACCCGCTCCACAGGACACGCCCGCGGGCCACCGGGGGCGAGGAGGACCCGCGGACCGCCCCGGCCGAGCGCCTCGTCCGCGACGACCTCCGGGACGACGAGGTCCCCCGTCGGGCCGGGCCCCACGCCGCCGCCCTCACCGTGGACGGCACGACACCCGCCGCCGGCCTGGCGGAACCGCTCGCCACGCGGTTCGCCCTGCCCCGGCGGTAGCCGGCCCGACACACCCAGGAGGGACGACGTGGCACGGACGGTGGAGGAGCGCTGGATCGCCGGGGTCGACGTCGGCGGCTCCGGGATCCGGCTCGCCCTGGCGCCCGCCCGGTGGCCGGACGGAACCGCCCCGGCCCGGACGGCCGAACTGGCCGTGCCCGCGCGGGTGTCGGCCACGGCCGGCGGACTGGACGCCGGGGCGCTGCTCGACCGGCTGCTCCCCGCCCTCCAGGGCCTCGCCGCCGGGCTGCCGGACGGCGCGCGGATCGGGGCCGTCGCCGTCGGCGCCACCGGGGCGGCCCTGCTCGGCCGGGACCTCGCCGCCCGGCTGCCCGGCCCGCTGGCCCGCGCCACCGGGGCCCGGCACCTGGTGCTCGCCGGGGACGCGATCACCGCCCATGTCGGTGCGCTGGGCACCGGCGCCGGGGTGACCGTGGCCGGCGGCACGGGCCTGGTCGCGATCGGCCACCGCCCCGGCACCGGCTGGCGGCGTGCCGACGGCTGGGGGCACCTGCTCGGCGACTGCGGCAGCGGCGGCTGGCTCGGCCGGGCCGGGCTGGAGGCGGCCCTGCGGGCGTACGACGGCCGCCCCGGCGGCTCGCCCCTGCTGCTGGCCGCCGCCGAACGCCGCTACGGCCCGGTGACCGGCCTCCCGGCGGCCCTCCAACCGCACCCCGACCGGGCCGCCCGGCTGGCGGCCTTCTCCCCGGACGTCGCCGAGGCGGCCGCGCGGGGCTGCCCGGCCGCCGCCGACCTGCTCCGCCGCGCGGGCGGGGAGATCGCCGCCACCGCGGCCGCCGCCGCCCGCGCGGCCGCCCTCCCCGCCCCCGACCTCGCCCTGACCGGCGGCCTGTTCCGCCTCGCCCCGCTGCACCGCGCCACCCTCGCCGCCCTGGCCACCGCCCTCCCCGCGGCCCGCCTCCGCACCCCCGACGGCCCGCCGCTCCTCGGCGCCCTCCGCCTCGCCGCCACCGCCCCCGACCTGCCCTGGCCCCTCGACCCGCCCCTCCTCACCCTGCTCACCACCCGTCCCTGAGGCCCGTCGCCGAACCCCCGGCGACCGGCAGGCGCCCCACGGCAGGGGCCTGCGGAAGCCACCCGGCCCACCCCTCCGGGCGGACGACGGGGGCCCGACGACGGGGGCTCGACGACGGGGGTTCGACGACGCGCCCTCGCGGCGTGCCCGGAGCCCGGCGCGCGCGGACGGCCGGACCGCCTCCTGCTCGCTCGGCGACCGGATCGGCTCACCGGTCACCACCTGCCGCTCGGGCGTCCACCCCCGCAGCCCCGGGCCGGTCGCCCAGGTCGCCTCCGGCTCATCGCGCCCGAACCGGCGGCCGGCCACCTCCCGGTGGGCCGCGGGGAACGCTGCCGACTCCTCCGCCGACGGGGCCACCTGGGCGGCGGCGATCCCGACCGCGTCGGCGGAATGGTTCCGGTGCCGGTCGCCGTGGCCGACCACCGCCGGAGCCCGCCGGCCGGCGATCCGCTCACGGGCGCCCGGACCGGCCCGGTCGAGCCGGTCCGGACCTGCGGCCGAGTGGAAGGGCCGCTCGACGTCTCCGGCGGTCGCCCGTCCCCCGGGGCCCGTGTGGTCCCACCGGTTCCACGACGGCTTCGGTTCGAGGTCCACCCGGCCGGACAACGGCCGGACAACGGCCGACCAACGGCCCCGCGACGCGCACGGCGCGTCGAGCGCCGCCGCGAAGGGCCCCGACGGGGTGCCCCCGTCGGCAGTGGGCGGCACGAAGTCGTGACCGTGGACCGTGGATGCGCCACGCGCGACGGTGGGAGGGAAATCCGGTTGAGAGGGGGGGCCGGGCGCGCCTAGCGTGCCGGGTATGAACACGACCCCGATGCCCGACGACTGGCTTGCGGCGAACCGTGCCAACTGGGACGGGCGGGTCCCCGTGCACGTGGCCAGTGCGTTCTACGACGTGGCGGGCTTCGTCGCGGGCGGGGAGCCGCTGCGGGACTTCGAGCTCGCCGAGGTCGGCGACGTGCAGGGCAAGTCCCTGCTGCACCTGCAGTGCCACTTCGGCCAGGACACCCTCTCGTGGGCCCGGCACGGGGCGACCGTCACCGGGCTGGACTTCTCCCGGCCCGCGGTGGAGGCCGCCACCGAGCTGGCCGGGCGGATCGGCGCGGACTCCGCCCGCTTCGTGGTCTCCGACGTGTACGACGCCGTGTCCGCGCTCGACGGGCGGCGGTTCGACGTCGTGTACACGGGGCTGGGCGCGCTGTGCTGGCTCCCGGACCTCACCCGCTGGGCACGGACGGCGGCGGCCCTGGTCGCCCCGGGCGGCTTCCTCTACCTCGCGGAGTTCCACCCCTTCGCCGACATCCTGGCGGAGGACGGCCGCACGGTGGAGTACGACTACTTCCACAACGAGGCGACGGTCTGGGACGAGGCCGCCACCTACACCGACGGCGAGATGGCGCCCACGGCCTCCACCGTCACCGTCGAGTGGCAGCACGGCCTCGGCGAGGTCGTGAGCGCCCTGGTGGCGGCGGGCCTGCGGATCGAGTTCCTCCACGAGCACGACTTCACCGTGTTCGCCCGCTTCCCGGTGCTGGAGCACGACCGGGTGTTCCGCTTCCCCGAGGGGCGGCCACGGGTCCCGCTGATGTACTCCCTGCGCGCGAGCAAGCCCGCCTGAGTCCGCCCGTACCCCCCGGGCTACGGCTTGCGGGCCACCGCGCCGTACATGCTGACGCGCTCGGCGCCGGCCTCCGGCGCACCGTCGGGGCGCCAGAGGGGAACGGTGACGACCCCGGGGTCGAGGACCTCAAGGCCGTCCAGGAAGGCGCCCACCTGCTCCCGGCTGCGGCCGACCAGGGGAGCGGTGGCCTTGCTGTAGACGCCCGTGACCCGGTCGCGGACCTCGGCGGGCAGGAAGTCCGCGGTGCCGTGCGACAGGATCAGGTGGCTGCCGGGGGCGAGGGCGTCCAGCAGCGTGCGCACCACCTCGTAGGGCCCCTCCTCGTCCCGCACGAAGTGCAGGACGGCGGCGAGCACGAGGGCCGCCGGACGGTCGAGGTCGAGCAGCTTCTCGGCCTCGGCGTCGGCGAGGAGCTCGACGGGACGGCGCAGGTCGGACTGGATGACGGTGGTGCGGCCGACGGCGGTGCCGCCCATCAGCGCCCGGGCGTGGGCGAGCACGATCGGGTCGTTGTCCACGTAGAGGACCCGGGCGCCGGGGTCGACCGCCTGGGCGATCTCATGGGTGTTGCCGGCCGTGGGGATGCCGGTGCCGATGTCGAGGAACTGGTCGATGCCGAGACCGGCCACGCACCGCACCGCCCGGGTGAGGAAGCCCCGGTTGGCGCGCGCGGTGGAACGGAACTCGGGGTTGGCCGCCAGGGCCCGTTCGGCGGCCTCGCGGTCGGCCGGGAAGTTGTCCTTGCCGCCGAGGTAGTAGTCGTACATCCGGGCGGGGTGCGGGACCTCCGGGCGGAGGTCGGCGGGGACGCCCGGCTCGCCCTGCTCCCACATGCCTTCGTAGCTCACCACTGCTGCCGCGCCTCCGCCCAGCCGATCCGACGACCCGTCGGCGGACAGCGTAGGTGTTCGGGCGGCCTCCCGCGGCTGGTTGGCCGGTTCGCCCCGGGATGTGCGGATCGGGCCGCCTGCCGCCGGGTGCAGCGGGGGAGTCCGCGGGTTCACCCGGGCGGGGGAGACCGGCCCGGCGGGCGGTCCCCGCGCCCGCGGCGCAGGATGGGAGGGTCCGGGGCACCGCCCGGCCGTCCGGGCCGCTGCCCAACCGAGGTGCCGCCGCCGTTCGGCGGCTACGGGAGGTCGCCATGGGCGTCGCCGAGATCGTTCCGGCCGACATCAGGGAGTGGCGGGGTCAGGCCGTCGTGGACCAGAAGGGCCACAAGATCGGCAAGCTGGAGTCCGTCTACGTCGAGACCGCGAGCGACGAGCCGTACTTCGCGACCGTCACGATCGGTCCGGCCGTCTCCGTCGGGCTGAACGTCAACACCAAACTGGTCTTCGTCCCCCTCGACGGCGCGGTCCTGGGCCCGGGGTACCTCAAGGTGGCGTTCCCGAGGGCGCTGGTCAAGTCGGCGCCGTCGATCGGCGTCGACGACGTGCTGCCCGCCGAGGCCGAGCCGGAGGTGTTCGCGCACTACGGCCTGGAGTACACCACCGGCACGGGCGGCGAGCGGCGCCTCGCCCGCCGCTGACCGCAGCACCCGCCCGCGCTGCCCGCCCGCGCCGCGCCGCGCGCCGCCCGCCCCCTCGTCGCCCACCGGGGCAGCGATACCCCACGGGGTACACTGGACAGCCGGTAGTCGACAGCGGAAAGCGGTGCTGAGATGCAGGTGGACGAGGAGGCCGTCGGCGCGGTCCTGAACCGGCTCCGGCGTGCCCAGGGGCAGCTGGCGGGCGTGATCGCCATGATCGAGGCCGGCCGGGACTGCAAGGACGTGGTGACCCAGCTGGCCGCCGTCTCCCGGGCCCTCGACCGGGCCGGCTTCAAGATCGTGGCGAGCGGCATGCGCCAGTGCATGGCGGGCGCCGACGCCGACACGCCGCCGATGAGCGAGGCCGAGCTGGAGAAGCTCTTCCTGGCCCTGGCCTGAGCCCCGGCACCCGCCCACCCGACGGCGGGGGCGTGCGCCACAGCGGCGCACGCCCCCGTCGTCGGCGTGCCGGACCCGTTTCCGCCCCGGACCGTGCCAGGCTCGTCCCTCCATGAGTCCCGCCATCGCCCTGCTCACCCAGGACCTCCGCCTGCACGACAACCCCGTCCTGCACGCCGCCTGCGCCGCCGCCGACGAGGTCGTCCCGCTCTTCGTCCTGGACCCCGACATCGCCGCCGCCGGCTTCGCCGCGCCCAACCGCGCCGCCTTCCTCGCCGACTGCCTCACCGACCTGGACGCCTCCCTGCGCCCGCTCGGCGGCCGCCTGGTGCTGCGCCGCGGACCCGCCGCCCCCGCCACCGCCCGGCTCGCCGCCGAGCTGCACGCCGCCTCGGTGCACGTGGCCGCCGGCGTGAGCGCCTTCGCCCAGCGCCGTGAGCAGGCGCTGCGCGCCGAGCTCGGCGAGCGCCTGCACGTCCACGACGGCTCCCTCACCGCCGCCGTCCCCGGCGCCCTGACGCCCGCCGGCAAGGACCACTACGCCGTCTTCACCCCCTACTTCCGGGCCTGGTCGCAGGCGCCCCGCCGGACCGTCCACCGCCCGCCGAAGGCCCTGCGCACCCCGGACGGCATCGCGAGCGAGCCCGTGCCCACCGCGAAGCCGCAGTCGCCCGCGCTGCCGCCGGGCGGCGAGCGGGCCGGCCGGCGGCTCTGGCGCCGCTACGAGCTGGACCGCTACGCCGACCTGCACGACGACCTCGCCGCCGACGCCACCTCGCGCCTCTCGCCGTACCTGCACTTCGGGTGCCTGTCCGCCGCCGCCCTGGTGACCGAGGCGCTGCGGCACGGCGGCGAGGGCGCCGAGGCGTTCGTCCGGCAGCTGGCCTGGCGCGACTTCCACCACCAGGTGCTCGCGGCCCGCCCCCGGGCCGCGCACCACGCCTACCGCGACCGGGGCGACCACTGGCTTCCGGAGGACGACGAGGAGTGCGCGGCCTGGCGCGCCGGGCGCACCGGCTTCCCGCTGGTCGACGCGGGCATGCGCCAGCTCGCCCACGAGGGCTGGATGCACAACCGGGCCCGGCTGGTGACCGCCTCCTTCCTCACCAAGACCCTCTACCGGGACTGGCGGATCGGCGCGCACCACTTCCTGCGGCTGCTGGTGGACGGGGACCTCGCGAACAACCAGCTCAACTGGCAGTGGGTGGCGGGCACCGGAACGGACACCCGGCCGAACCGGGTGCTCAACCCGCCGGCGCAGGCCGACCGCCTCGACCCGGACGGCGCCTACGTCCGGCGCTGGGTCCCGGAGCTGGCCCACGTCCCCGGCCGGGCGGTGCACCGGCCGTGGCTGCTCGACGAGCACCCGGCCGGCTACCCGGAGCCGCTCGTCGACCCGGCCGCGCTCTCCGACCGCCTGCGCGCCGCCCGCGGACTGGACTGACCGGCCGGACTGACCGGCCGGCAGGCACCGGCCCCGCGCCCCGCGCCCCGCGCCCCGTCCACCCCCCGGTCCCCGTCCCACAGTTCCCGAACCGCCCGACGTTGCGTCACGTTTCGTTCACACCCCGGTCGCCGGTCTTCGGATGAATGGGCCCGGCCCCCACAGTTGTACAGCCAACTGTCGAAGGGGCCGCTCCTCCCAGCCTCCGTCAGCAGCCGCGGACGGCCCCGGTCCGCTCCCCCCTGACGGCCCGGCGCCCGAGCGGCGGACAGGACCTCCGTGGCCACCGGCAGCACCCTGACCCTCACCTCCTCGTCCGGCCCCTCCGAGGGCGAGCGCCTCACCTTCCACTGGACCACCGACGCCCCCGACCCGAAGAACTGGGTCGGCATCTACGACGGCGACCGCCTGCCCGGCAACGGCAGCTCGCTGCTCTGGAAGTACACCCCGGGCACCTCGGGCGACGTCCAGCTCGACACCTCCGCCCTCACCGGCGGCCCGTACACGGCGTACCTGCTCGCCAAGGACGGCTACGGCATCCTCGCCAGGACCGGGCCCTTCACCTTCCGCCCCAAGCCCGCCGTGGTCCGCCCGCACGCCGTCGTGGACGCCTTCACCGCCACCCCGGCGGCCCCCGGCGCGGCCGTCACCGTCAAGCTCGGCGGCCTCTGGGTGCGGCCCGAGGGGAACCCGGCCGGCAGCGCGGCCTTCCGCAAGGTCTCCGGGCCGGCCTGGCTCGCGGTCGCCGCCGACGGCACCGTCACCGGCACCGCGCCGGGCGGGAAGGCACCGCGCACCCCGGAGGTGCTGGTCGTCGGCGTCAAGGACAGCGCCGGCGCCACCGACACCGTCACCGTGCTGCTCCCGGTCGCCGACCCGGCTGCCGCGCCGCGCCTCAAGGTGGCGAGCTGGAACCTCGCCGAGGCGGGCGCCGCCTTCACCGACGCGGTCGAGAAGCAGCTGCGCGTCGTCCTGGCGCAGGGCCTGGACGTCCTGGCGCTCCAGGAGACGGCCGGCGGGGCCGCCCGGACCCTCGCCGACGCGCTCGGCTGGTACGCCCACCAGAGCGGCGGCAGCGTCGCCCTCCTCAGCCGCTACCCGCTGACCGCCGTCACCGGGCCGACCGCCGCCCTGCCCGCGGTCGGGGCGAGCGTCCAGCTGCCCGGCGGGCGCGCCGTCCGCGTCTGGAGCGCGCACCTCGACGAGTCCGACTACGGCCCGTACGCCGCCCAGGACGGGCGCGGCGCCGCGCAGATCACCGCCGCCGAGACCGCCTCCACCCGCTTCCGGCAGGCCACGGCCCTGGCCGCCGCCGTCCAGGCCGACGCGGCCGCCGGAGTCCCGGTGATCGTGGCCGGCGCCCTGTCCTCGCCCTCCCACCTGGACTGGACCGCCGCCACCGCCGCCACCCACAGCGGCGTCGGCAAGCTCGACTGGCCGGTCACCCGGGTGCTCCAGAACGCCGGACTCACCGACACCTTCCGCGAGGAGAACCGGGACCCGGTCAGGGCGCCGGGCTTCACCTGGTCGCCGGTGCGCAAGCAGCGCGCCGCCGGCAAGGCCGAACCCCAGGACCGGATCGACTACGTGCTCCACCGCGGCCGGCTGAAGCTGGTCGAGGCGCACACCCTGGTCGCCGACTGGCCGGCCACCGGCGCCGACCCGGCCGCCCTCGCCGCCAACCAGTGGCCGTCCGACACCGCCGCCGCGGTCGCCACCTTCCAGCTCTGAGAGGCCAGTTCGCGATGTCCGACCTTTCCCGCCGCACCTTCGTCGGCGCCACCGCGGCCGCCGGCGCCGCCGCCCTCACCGGCCTTCCCGGCACCCCGGCGCAGGCCGCCCCCGCACCGGGCCGGCTCACCGGCACCATCAAGGACGTCAAGCACGTCGTGGTGCTGATGCAGGAGAACCGCAGCTTCGACCACTACTTCGGCACCCTGGCCGGCGTCGCGGCTTCGGCGACAAGCAGGCGCTCCGGTTCCCCGACGGCACCGACGTGTTCCGCCAGCCCGACCCGCGCCGCAGCGACGGCAACGTGATGCTGCCCTACCGGATGGACACCTCGAAGTACAACGCGCAGAACGCCGGGGGCCTGCCGCACGACTGGGCCAGCGGCCACCAGGCCATCAACAACGGCGCGATGAACAAGTGGATCGCCGCCAAGGGCGAGCGCACCATGGGCTACTTCACCCGCGAGGACATCCCCTACCAGTACGCGCTGGCCGACGCGTTCACCCTCTGCGACGCCTACTTCACCTCGCTCGCCGGCCCGACCGACCCCAACCGGCTCTACCTGTGGACCGGGACCGCCGGCCCCGGCCGGGACGGCACCACCGGCCCCTGGATCGACAACACGCCCGTCACCGACAACCCCGTCGCCGACTGGACGACCTACGCCGAGCGCCTGGAGCAGGCCGGGGTGAGCTGGCGGGTCTACCACAACCCCAGCAAGGACGACCGCACCGGCGACTACGACGACAACGCCCTGTCCTACTTCCGGCAGTTCCACGACTTCCCGAAGGACGACCCGCGGTACATCAACGCGATGACCACGTTCGACCCGGCCGCCTTCGACGCGCACTGCAAGGACGGCACCCTGCCGACCATCTCCTGGCTGGTCGCCCCCTACCTGTTCTCCGAGCACCCGGAGGCCGGCCCGGCGTACGGCGCGCACTGGGTGAACCAGGCCCTGCAGTCGCTGATGTCCAACCCGGACGTGTGGCAGCACACCGTCTTCCTGGTGATGTACGACGAGAACGACGGCTACTTCGACCACATGGTGCCGCCCACCCCCGAGCCGGGCACGCCCGAGGAGTTCACCCAGGGCCGGGCGATCGGACTCGGCAACCGGGTGCCGCTGTGGGTCGTCTCGCCCTGGTCGCGCGGCGGCTGGGTCAACTCCCAGGTCTTCGACCACACCTCGGTGCTGCGCTTCATGGAGCTGGTGACCGGCGTCGCCGAGCCCAACATCTCCGCCTGGCGCCGCGCCGTCTGCGGTGACCTCACCAGCTGCTTCGACTTCGCGGCGCCCGACAGGTCGGTCCCGCGACTGCCGGACACCAACGCCCTGATGGCGAGGGCCGACGCCGGGACGAAGCTGCCGGGCGTCCAACTGCCCGCCGTCGGCGCCCAGTCGATGCCGGTCCAGGAGCGCGGCGACCGCCCGCACCGCCATCTGCCCTACCAGCCCTGGGCGGAGGCCGAGGTGGACCGGCGCACCGGCCGGGTCACCTGCACCATGAGCAACGACGGCGGCGTCGCCTTCCCGTACACCGTCTACCCGAACATCGCGCAGCCGTTCGCCGGCACCCCGTTCACGGTGGCGCCGGGCGCCTCGGCGACGTACGTCTGGGAGGCCGCGGCCACCAACGGCCGCTACGACTTCACCGTGCACGGTCCGGACGGCTTCGTCCGCCGCTTCGCCGGCACCGTGGTCCGCGACGGCGCCGGGAGCGCCGGCGTCCCGGCGGGCCAGAACGACATCGGCATCCCGATCGTGACCGCCGACCTCTCCGCGTCCGGCCGGCTCACCCTCCAGCTGGTCAACGACGGCATGACCGACGTCTGCTTCTCCGTCGCGCCGAACGACTTCGCCGGCACCGCGCAGACCGTCTGGGTGCGCCCCGGCAAGCAGACCGACCTCGCCTGGCCGCTGGACGGGCAGGGCCGCTACGACGTGGTGGTCACCGCCGCCACCGGCCAGCGCTTCACCCGCCGCTACGCGGGCTGGGTGCACTGACCCGCGAGCCGCTCCGGCCGCGGCCGGGGGCGCCGAACCGGTGACCCCCGGCCGTGGCGCGGCCGCCCGGCCGGGGCCCGCCGCTACCGTCGGCTCCATGCAGCAGATCACCCCATGCCTCTGGTACGACGACCAGGCCGAGGAGGCCGCCCGCTACTACACCTCGGTCCTCCCGAACTCGCGGATCACCGACGTCACCCGCTACACCGAGGCGGGCCCCGGCACGCCCGGCAGCGTGGTGACCGTGGCCTTCGAACTCGACGGCCGCCCGTTCGTCGCCCTCAACGGCGGCCCGGTCTTCCCGTTCACCGAGGCCGTCTCGCTCCAGGTGCAGTGCGACGACCAGGCGGAGGTGGACCGGCTCTGGACGGCGCTGCTGGAGGGCGGCGGCCAGGAGAGCCGGTGCGGCTGGCTCAAGGACCGCTGGGGCCTGTCCTGGCAGGTCACCCCGCGGATCCTGATCGACCTGGTCTCCGGACCGGACCGTGACAAGGCCGCCCGGGTGACCCGGGCCATGCTGTCCATGAGCAGGATCGACATCCGGCAGCTGCTCGACGCGGCCGAGGGGTGAGCGCATGGCCGTCCCCGCCTACCGCCACATCTCCTACCTGCACGCCACCCCGCAGCGGGTCTGGCACGCGCTCACCAACCCCGACGAGTCCGGGCTCTACTGGGGCCACCGCAACGTCTCCACCTGGCAGCCCGGCGCCCGCTGGGAGCACCAGCGCGCGGACGGCTCCGGCGTCGCCGACGCGTTCGGCACGGTGGAGGCGGCCGAGCGGCCGAACCGCCTGGTCACCACCTGGTCGGGCCCCGGCGAGGAGCGGCCCGCCGGGCCGTCCCGGGTCACCTTCGACCTGCGCTCCCACCAGGACCTCACCCGGCTGACCGTCACCCACGACAACCTGGCCGACGAGGCCGAGCGTGCGGACGCCGAGGCGGGCTGGTCGGCCGTGCTGTCCAATCTGAAGACCTACCTGGAGACCGGCCACCCGCTCCCGCAGGACCCCTGGACCATGCCCTGAGCCCCCGGGCCCCTGAGCCCCCGGGCCCGAGCCGCTTCACCCCCCGGCCCTCAGGACCGCCTGGCGCGCTTGCGCCGCCGCCGGCGCGCCCGGCCCGACCCCGGCCGGTCGCCGCGCACCCACCGGCGCAGCCGCCCGAGCCGGGAGAACCGCTCCCGGCTCGCCACCGAGGCCCGGTCCAGCTCCTCCATCAGCCGCCGGGAGCGGTGCTCCAGGTCCAGTTCGTCCAGGATCCGGTCGACCTCCGTCAGCAGCGAGCCCAGCAGGTGCCAGGCGTCCGGGTCCGCGCGCACCTGCTCCAGCAGCAGCCGGGCGACGTTCTCCCGGCTCGCCCAGGCCGCCGTCAGCTCCGAGGCGAGCCGCTCCTCGGCCTCCTCGGCGTTCAGGCTGACCTGGGTGGTCACCAGCACGGCGAAGCTCACCAGCGCGCCGCCGACGTGCGCGAGCAGCTCCTCCATCGCCACCGCCAGGGCCGGGGCGACCAGCGGCTCGCCGGGCCCGCGGCGTTTGGCGAGGTCGGTCAGCGAGCGCGAGATGACCCGGATCACCACCACGCAGATCTCCAGGGTGTCCAGCCCGGTGCGCAGCACCAGCCGGGAGAGCAGCCCCTCGCTGATCCGCGGGTTGAAGCGCAGGCTGTCCTCGGCCTGGCGCAGCGCCGCGTCGACGTCGGCGATCGCCTGGTCGAGCCGGCGGGCCTCGTGCAGCCGTTCGGCGGCGTCCGCGACCGGGGTGGGGCGGCCCAGCTGGTCGGAGAGGTCGAGGAGCAGGTGCCGGGCCCGGCGGGCGAGGTCCTCGATGGACTCGCCGGCGGTGTCCACCCAGACCGGCGGTGCGAACACCAGGTTGAACACCAGGCCGACGGTCGCGCCGATCAGGGTCTCCAGGACGCGGTCCCAGGCCCGGGAGGTCACCTGGGTGACGCCGAGGATCAGCATCGCGCTGATCGCGACCTCCTGGACGAACTCGTCCACCCGCACGAAGCGGCCGATCACCAGCGAGGCCAGGATGATCAGCCCGAGGCTCCACCAGGAGAGCCCGACCACGCTGCTGAAGCCGATCGCGATCAGCACGCCGACCACCACCGAGTTGACCCGGCGGATGCTGGTGGTGAGCGTCGAGTAGACGGTGACCTGGACGACCAGCAGCGCGGTGAGCGGTGCGGTCAGCGGGGCCGGCTCGCTGCTGAGCACCGTCGCCACCACGTAGGAGAGCGTGGCGGCGACGGTCGCGCGGGCGGTCTGCACGGCGAAGGGCTCGCGGGCGGCGCGCCGCACCAGTGCGACGGCCCGGTCGGGCGCCAGGGCCACGCGCGGCTCCTTCCCTACGGTTTGCCGCCGCGCCCCTCACGCAGCAGCTTCCACGGTGCGAGCGCCGACTCGACCTGCACCCCGAGGCTCATCTTCGACGCGCCCTCGACCCGCTCCTCGAAGCGGATCGGAACCTCCTTGACGGTCAGGCCGCGCCGCACCACCCGGTGGTTCAGCTCGACCTGGAAGGAGTACCCGTTGCTGTGCACCGACGGCAGGTCGATCGCCCGCAGGGTCTGCGCGCGCCAGGCCTTGTAACCGGCGGTGGCGTCCCGCACGCCGAGCCCGAGGATGGTGTTCACGTAGAGGTTGGCCCAGGCGGAGAGCGCCTTGCGGTGCCACGGCCACTCGTCGGCGGTCGATCCGCCCGGCACGTACCGGGAGCCGATCACCACCGCGGTGTCGTCGGCGAGCAGGGTCGTCACCATCAGCGGCAGCACGGAGGCCGGGTGGGACAGGTCGGCGTCCATCTGCACGACCACGTCCGCGCCGTCCTCCAGGGCCCGGGTCATGCCGGCGACGTAGGCCCGGCCGAGGCCGTCCTTCTCGGTGCGGTGCAGCACCGTGACCCGGCCGCCGGACTCGGCGGCCAGCTTGTCGGCGACCTCCCCGGTGCCGTCGGGGGAGTTGTCGTCGACGACGAGCAGGTGCAGGTTCGGCAGGTCGAGACCGGCCAGCAGCCCGGCGAGGACCGGAAGGTTCTCCCGCTCGTTGTAGGTGGGCACGACCACAACGACCTTCGGGGAGGCCTCGACCATGTTCTGTTCCCTCGTGAGTCCGGCGCCCGCGGCCGGCACGGCCCCGACGGCCGCGCCGGCCACGGCCGTTCGCAGTACGACCGTGCGAGTGTAGCCGCGTCGTCGCGCACGCCGTCGCGCCGGACCGTCATCTGGTCCGGCGCGAACTCCAGGCGGGGGCGACGACGGCGATCAGGAGCACGGCGAAGCCGAGCTGGAGCAGATGGCGGATCCAGTCGATCCCGGAGGTGTTCCGGACGCCGATCCAGCCGGAGACCGCGTTGCCGAGCCAGGCCCCGGCGGCGCCGAGCAGCATGGTCAGCCACCACGGGATCGCCTGGGGGCCGCGCAGGATCAGCTTGGCGATCAGGCCGAGCACGAAACCGATGAGCAGGATCCACAGGAGCTGGAACATCGCATTCCACCTTTCGAGGCGCGTTCCCCCATGATCGCCCGAACCGTGCGGCGCGGCACGTCCAGCGGGGGAACCGGGTCGTCCGCGCCCCCGCCTGCCCCTTCGTCCGCGTTCCAACCGTCCTTCTTCCGCCCGGCCGGCCGTCCGCCGCCCGGTCAGCCGTCCGCCTCCCGCGCGCCGCCGCTGAGCGCCGCCCCGGTGGCCGGGTCGAAGACGTGCACCCGCTCGGTGTCGATCCACAGCTCCAGCGGCGCGCCCTCGGCGGCCCGGGTGGCGGTGCCGATCCGGGCCACCACCTCGCGGCCGGGCGCCCCGGCGCCCGCCTCCTCCTGCCGCGCGCCGATCTCCTCCAGACCGCCGCCGGAGACCGCGTCGCCCTCGACGGTGAAGTGCGCGAACACGTCCGAGCCGACCGACTCGATCACCTCGATCCCGACCGTGACCCGCGCGCCGCCCTCCGGGTGCTCCAGCAGCGCGGCGTCCTCGAAGTGCTCCGGGCGGATGCCGACCACCACCTCGCGCGGCGCGCCGGCCGCCGTGAGCCGCCGGCGCAGCCGGTCGCCCACCGGCAGGTCGCCGAGCGCGGTGCGCAGCACGCCCTCCTCCAGCCGGCCGTGCAGCAGGTTCATGCCGGGGGAGCCGATGAACCCGGCGACGAACAGGTTGGCGGGCTCGTCGTAGAGCCGCTGCGGCGGGCCGACCTGCTGCACCAGGCCCGCGCGCAGCACCACCACCCGGTCGCCCAGCGTCATCGCCTCGACCTGGTCGTGGGTGACGTAGACGGTGGTGGTGCCCAGCCGCCGCTGCAGCCGGGAGATCTGGGTGCGCATCTGCACCCGCAGCTTGGCGTCCAGGTTGGACAGCGGCTCGTCCATCAGGAACGCCTTGGGGTCGCGGACGATCGCCCGGCCCATCGCGACCCGCTGGCGCTGCCCGCCGGAGAGGTTGGCGGGCCGGCGGTCCAGGTGCTCGGTGAGGTCGAGGATCCGGGCGGCCTCCTCCACCTTGGCGGCGATCACCGCCTTGTCGGTCCTGGCCAGCCGCAGCGCGAAGCCCATGTTCTGACGGACCGTCATGTGCGGGTACAGCGCGTAGCTCTGGAACACCATCGCGATGTCCCGGTCCTTGGGTGCCCGGTCGTTGACCACCTGCCCGCCGATCCGCAGCGTGCCGCCGGTGATGTCCTCCAGACCCGCGATCATGTTGAGGGTGGTGGACTTCCCGCAGCCCGAGGGGCCGACCAGGATGACGAACTCGCCGTCGGCGACGGTCAGATCGAGGTCGTGGACGGCCACCGAGCCGTCCGGGTAGCGCTTGGTGATGCCGTCGAGGACGATCTCCGCCATCGGTCCGCGTCATCCCTTCACTGCGCCGGCGGTCAGGCCGGCCACGATGCGGCGTTGGAAGAACAGCACGAACAGCACGATCGGAACCGTGATCACCACCGCCGCGGCGGCGATCGAACCGGTCGGCTGCTGGAACTGGGAACTGCCGGTGAAGAAGGCGATCGCGGCAGGCACGGTGCGCGCGGCGTCCGTGGACGTCAGCGAGATCGCGAAGAGGAAGTCGTTCCAGCAGAAGATGAAGACCAGGATGGCGGTGGTGAACACGCCCGGCGCCGCCAGCGGGGCGATCACCAGCCGGAACGCCTGCGCGGGGGTGGCGCCGTCCACCTTGGCCGCCTTCTCCAGCTCCCACGGGATCTCCCGGAAGAACGCCGACAGGGTGTAGATCGCCAGCGGCAGCGAGAACGTCATGTAGGGGATGATCAGCCCCGCCCAGGTGTCGAAGATCCCGAGCGCCCGCTCGATCTCGAACAGCGGCGAGACCAGCGAGATCGGCGGGAACATCGCGATCAGCAGCGACATCCCGATCAGCAGCCGTTTGCCGGGGAAGCGCAGCCGGGCCACCGCGTACGCCGCCATGGTGGCCAGCACCACCGCGATCGTGGTCGCGATCACCGCGATGCCGATCGAGTTCACCAGCGCCCGGGTGAACTCCGAGGTGCGGAAGATCCCGCGGTAGTTCTCCAGCGTCCAGCTGCGCGGCACGAAGTTGCCGTCGGTCAGCGTGGCCGGGTCCTTGAACGACAGCGCGGCGATCCACCAGACCGGGAACAGCGCGTACAGCACCACCACCAGGTTGACCACGCCCCAGCCCGCCCCGGCCCGGGCCCGCCGGGCGGTCACCGGTGCTCCGCCGATCCGCCGGGCGCGGCCGCGCCGAAGACCTTGACGAAGACCAGGGCGATCGCCGCCACGCAGAGGAACACCAGCACCGAGATCGCCGAGCCGATGCCCAGGTTGAGCGCGGTGAACAGGTTGTCGTAGCCGAGGATCGACACCGAGCCGGTGTCGTTCGCGCCACCGGTCAGCACGTAGATGTTGTCGAAGATCCGGAACGCGTCCAGGGTCCGGAACAGCAGTGCCACCAGGATGGCCGGCTTCATCAGCGGCAGGATCACCAGCCGCAGCCGCTGCCCGAACCCGGCCCCGTCCACCATCGCCGCCCGCACCGTCTCGGACGGCACCAGCGCCAGGCCCGCCAGCAGGAGCAGCGCCATGAACGGCGTGGTCTTCCACACCTCGGCCAGCACGATCAGCCCGATCGCCGGCCAGTGCTCGGTCAGCGGCGCACTGCCCTCCGGCAGCAGCGCCGCCAGGTACCCGGTGCCCGGCGTCCAGGCGTACTGCCAGGAGTAGGCGGCCACCACCGTGACGATGCCGTAGGGCACGAGCACCGCCGTGCGCACCACACCCCGTCCGATCACCGCCCGGTGCATCACCAGCGCCAGTGCCAGCCCCAGCACCAGCTCCGCCGCCACCGAGACGACGGTGATCAGCACCGTCACCCACAGCGCCTGCCACCAGTAGGAGGAGGACAGCACGGCCCCGTAGTTGTCGAGGCCGACGAACGCCGAGCGGTCCGGGAACCGCAGGTCGTAGCGCTGGAAGGAGAGGTAGACGGCGTAGCCGACCGGATAGGCCGTCACCGCCAGCATCACCAGTACGGCCGGGGCGCACAGCAGCCAGCCGAGCCGGCGCTCCTGGCGGGAGCCCTCGGAGAGCCGGGCGGCGCGCCCGGTGCCCAGTCGGGTCGCGGTCACGGGATCAACCCCTTCGAGCCGAGCGCGTCCCTGATCTGCCCGGACAGGTCGGCCACCGTGCGCTCCGGGTCCACCTCCGACGGCGGGGACAGGGCGTGCGCGACGGCGATCGAGACGTTCTGGTACGCGGGCGTCTGCGGGCGCACCGAGGCGGAGTCGAGGGCCTCCAGCACCTCCGCCGCGAACGGGTAGCTCGCGGTGAGCTCGGCGGCGGTGTACAGGCTGCGCAGCGACGGCGGCAGGCCGCCCTCCAGCGCGTTGGTCAGCTGGTTCTCACGGTTGCGCAGGCACAGCACGGCCTCCTGGGCCGCCTCCGGGTGCCGGGAGTAGGCGCCGACGGCGAGGTCGATGCCCCCGATGGTCACCGTCGCGGGCCGCCCCGGGACGACCGACGGGTAGGGCGCCCAGCGGAAGTGCGGGAACAGCTCGGGCCTGTTCTCCTTCATCGACGGGTAGACGAACGGGTAGTTGAGCTCGAAGGCGGCGGTACCGGACTCCATCGCGAGCCGGTTCTCGTCCTCCATCTGGTTGGACAGCGACGGGTCGGCGGCGGGGGAGCGGGCGACGTCCCGGATCACCCGCGCGGCGGTGACCGCCGGCTCGCCCAGCGAGGGCGCCGTCGCGTCCGCGGTGAGGATCGACCCGCCCGCGCTGGTGACCAGGGTGTTGAACCAGACCGTCAGACCCTCGTACTGGGCGCCCTGCACCTCGATGTCGTGCGGCTTGTCCTGCTCGGCCAGCCGCCGCGCCGCGTCCAGCATCTCGTCCCAGGTCGCGGGCGGCGCCTCCACCAGGTCGTCGCGGTACCAGAGCAACTGGGTGTTGGAGTTGTACGGGACGCCGTACAGCCGGTCCTTCCAGGTCGCCGTGCGCAGCGCCGCCGCCAGGGTGTCCTCGCTCGCCCGCTCGCGCAGCGCACCGGTCCACTCCCGGGCCCAGCCCGCCTCGGCGAACTCGGGCGTCCAGGTGACGTCCAGTCCCATGATGTCCACGCCGGCGTCGTGCGCGGCCAGCCGGCGCACCAGTTGCTGGCGCTGGCCGTCCGCGGTGCGCGGCAGCTTGTTGTAGCGGATGGAGTAGCGCCCGCCGGAGTCGCGGCCGCAGTGGTCCGCCGCCTGCTGCAGCGCGCCCGAGTCGTCGGGGAAGTTGTACCAGTCGAGCACGACCGCCCCGCCGTCCCCGGCCCCGCCCCCACCGCCGCAGCCCGCCGCCCCCCAGGCCAGCAACAGCACCAGGCCGAGGGCGCCCCACTGCTTCGCTCCGGGCATCACGACTCCCTCCGGCGGACCGCCCCACGGCTGGCCCACGCTAGGCCGCCCGCCCGCCCCGCGGCTGCGACCCGCCGCGCGACAGCCCGGCGACCGCCCGGGCGGGCTAAGCCCGCCGGGGGTCCGGCCCCCGGCGGAACCGCCCTGTCGGAGCGGTCACCTACGCTGTCCTGCCATGGGACTCTCGATATCCGTGGGACTGCTCCACGACCAGGCACGCAACGACCCGGAGGGCTTCGAGCACCACCGGCGCGCCTTCGAACGGCTCGGCGCCGCGCTCGCGGCGGAGGGGATCGACTGGCAGGAGCCGCCGTCCGACCCGGCCGCCCCGCAGGACCCCGCCTTCTCCGGCGGCTTCCCCTACGGCTACCTGACCCGGCTGCGCCGCGTGCTGGCGCTCACCGGCCGCGGCGAGCCGGTCACGCCCGCCGAGGAGGGCGAGGCCGCCCGGGAGCGCGAGCGCGAGCTGATCCAGGACGAGGCGTCGAGGTTCGCCTCGCACCTGATCTGCCACGCCGACAACGCCGGCTACTACGTGCCGGTGGACTTCGCCGACCCGCTGTTCCTGCCCGCCGAAGCGGGCGTCGCGGGCGCCGGGATGGTCGGCTCCACGCAGCGCCTGCTGGACGAACTCGCCACCGTCGCACCGGCCCTGGGCATCACCGGAGCCGAGCCCGGCAGCGCGCCCGACGGGCCGTTCGAACCCGAGCAGCACGCCTGGCACCAGCTCCACCGCGCCTGCCTGGCCAGCCTCGCCGGCGGTCACGCGATCGTCTTCCACTGACGGAGCGGGCGCCCGCTCCGTCAGGACAGCGGCCGCCCCGCGACCCCGACCCGCCGCACCCCGCGCGGCGCGAAGGTCATCGGTCCGCTCCAGCCCCGGTGGACGAGGGCGACCTGCGAGGGCAACGGGGTCACCGGGTCGAGCTCCCGCCCGCGCGACCAGTTCCGGAACAGCCCCTCGGTGGTGGCGACCGCCGACACCACCATCGTCACCTGCTCCCCGCCGCCCCAGGTGTGCCACAGGGCCCAGCCCTCCGGACGCGGCTCGACCCCGAACCGCGCGCACATCTGCCCGTAGTCCTCGTCCGCCCCGGCCGGCATCGCGCCGGGCTTCAGGACCGCGGCGGCGGCCAGCTTCAGCAGCGGGCGGTCGTCCGTGCAACCGTCGCCCTCGAAGTGGTAGGAGCGCACGGCCCGCGCCAGCGCGTTCAGGCTGCGCCGGAACGGCGTCGCGTCCTGCGGGTCCTCCGCGTGGTCGATGCCGTCCTCGGCGGACGCCTCGACGCAGAGGTCATGGGCGAGGCGTTCGATCTCGCGCAGGTAGTCCAGCTCGTCGAGTCCTTCGGATGCCGTCATGGCGCGCAGCCTCCCACCCCGCGCGCCGCGCGGCACCCGGATTTCCGGCGGCTGTTAGCCCGGCCAGGCAGCATCCTTCCGCCGCCCGGGTAACCGGGCTCCGGCCCGGGGGAGGGGAAGGGTGGTTCGGGTACGGATCGGGCCGGTGCGGGGGAACGGCCCCCGCCGGCGAACGCCGAACCACCGACCCCAGGAGTCCCCGACATGGCCCGTACGAAGCCCCTCGTCCTGACCGCCCTCGCCGTCTTCGGTGTCCTGGCCGCGAGCACCGCGGCCGCCGCCGACGCCGGTCCCGCCGCCAAGCCCGCCTCCGACAAGCCGGCCGTCACCCTCCCCGGCAACCAGGGCCTCGTCGACCCCGCGCTGCTCGCCGCGCACGACCAGGTCTTCGGCGACTGGGTCGACGTCGCCCCGGGCGCCAACGGCATCGCCTACGTGGCCTGTCCGTCCGGCGAGGTACCCACCGGCGGTGGCGGCCAGACCAGCGCCTTCCGGATCTTCTTCACCGACTCCTACCCGAGCGGCGGCTACTGGGTCGTGCGCGGCACCAACACCGGCACCGCCACCGAGTCCATCCGGGCCACCGCCGTCTGCACCACCCCCTGACCCTCCCGGTCGAACGCCCCGGCCCCGGCCGCCCCGCACCCGCGGAGCCGCCCCGGCCGGGGTGCTCCGCTCCACCGCCCTGCGAGGATGACCCGGTGAACGAAGCCCCCTCCGCCCCGGCGCCCGTCATCCTCGGCATCGACGACCTCCGGCCGCTGCCCACCGCCACCCGGATCGCCCGCACCAGCCGGGAGGGCGTCCAGCTCCTGCGCGAGCACCGGGCCACCCGCATCGACGAGCTCTGGCTCGACCACGACCTCGGTGGCGACGACGACATCCTGCCCGTCGTGACCCTCCTGGAAGAAGCCGCCTTCGGCGGACGGCCCTTCGACATCGGCACCGTCCTCGTCCACAGCGCCAACCCCGTCGGCGCCGCCACCGTCGTGCAGGCCCTCGCCCGCTGGAACTACCGGGTCCGGCGGGCAACGGCGTAGCGACCGCCTCCCGTCACGGGAAATTCACGAACGCGGGTCTACCCGCATAGACCGTGGTGGGTCATCCTGGTGCGACTCGATCGGCCGCCCTCGCACCGGAGCGCACGGCCGCACCGGAGCACGGCCGCGTCACAGCACTGCGCACCACCCCTTCGCCCGGGCGGTTCCGTGGGCCCGTCGCCGGACCACCCGTCAGGGCAGGGGCCGAGTCGGATGCACACCGTTCTCACCGGGAGATGCAGATGAAGCCACGCACCGCAGCCACCGCAGCCACCGTCGTCGCCGTGGCCCTGGCCGGCCTCGCCGTCTCGGCGCCCACGGCGGGCGCCAGCGGCACCAAGCTGTCCCAGTCGGCGGCCGCCGGTCAGTTCAGCAGCGCCGGGATCACCTGGAGCTCCAGCGGGGGCTGCACCACCAGGTCCAACTCCACCTGCACCTCGTTCGAGCAGATCAACTCCGGCACGGTGAGCACCATCATCACCCTCAAGCAGTCCAGCGGCTGCGCCATCAACATCACGGGCGGCACCGAGGTGGGCCACGCCTCCGGCACCTACAGCCACTACAACGGCTACAAGGTCGACATCTCCCGCAGTTCCTGCATCGACGCCTACATCCAGAACAGCTTCACCTACATCGGCTACCGGGGCGACGGCTACCCGCAGTGGAAGGCCGCATCGGGCAACCTCTACTGCAACGAGGGCAGCCACTGGGACATCCTCGTCTACTGACACCCGTTCGCGGGCGCCGGTACCCCGGGGGGCGCCGGCGCCCCGGCATGTCGGGGTGCCGGGGAGCGGTCCGGACCGGGTCCGCGTCGCACCGGTGTCTGCCGTACTCGGCACGGCTTTCCCCGCCCTCCCGAGGAGCTTTCGGCAACAAGCTGCACCTGTACACCCTCGCCAACCGCGGGATGTACAACGCCACCGCCGACTACGACCGCGGCACCTGGTCCGGCTGGGGCAGCGTCACCGCCGTCGCCGACGCGCCCGGGCTCACCGACCTGGCGGTCGCCGCCGCCTGACGGCCGCGGGCACCGTCGGCGGGCCCCGGCCGAACGCGACCGGCCGGGGGCCGCCGGGTCAGGAGCCGGGCGCCGCGGGGAAGAGGGCGTCGAGCCGGGGCGTCCCGGTCCCCAGCGCGGTGCCCGCGGTGCCGGTGGGCTCCTCCCGGGGCTCCTCCGCCGCCTCCTGGAGGGCGTCCAGGGCCTCGTGGAACGCCTCCTGACCGTCGTCCCCCCGGCCCGTCAGCTCCTCGAACGCCTCCTGGGCCACGTAGTCCAGCTCCTCCCACTCCGGCCACTCGTCGTCACGCCACTCCCGCAGGTGCCGCCCCACCAGGGCCCGGACCTCGGCGACGTCGGCGAGGGCGTCCGGATCGGCGAGCACCGCCTCGTAGGTCCGCCGCCCCTGGGCCACCAGCCAGAGCGCGAAGTAGTCGAAGCCGTCGTCGGAGCACAGGCCGCCCTCGATCCGGCGCACCGCCCGCCACAGGGCGTCCGTGGCGACCACGGCGCACGCGGCCTCCAGACGGGCCTGGAACTCCACCGCCTCCGCCGCCGTCCCGCGCCGCAGCGTCCCGCGCAGCCACTCCAGCCGTTCGTGCCGGTCACCGGGGCGACGGCTCAGCTCGTCCATGAGCGCCCAGAAGGTCTTGTCGTCCATGCCGCCCAGGATCGCAATCACCACTGACACACACCGGCCCCGCGAGCACGGGGCCCGTCCGCCGTCCCCTAGGACTTGTCCGCCCGATCATGTGACTATCGCCTGGCTCGCTCGTTGGTTCGGGCATGGGGCGGGGAGATCTTACGGATGCCGAGTGGGAACGGCT
>NZ_JBHYUU010000138.1:0-22459 GCF_042749955.1 Kitasatospora sp. NPDC059462
GGCGACCACCGAGGCGACCGCGAAGGCCAGCGACATGCCGCTGACGAAGGAGTCGTGGACGGCACCGGCCATCGCGTCGGCCACCTGCTGCGGGGTGCCCGCCGGGGCGGGCGGGGCGAAGCCGAGCTGGGCGGCCTGGTTGAGGCCCTCGGCCTGCGCCGGGTCCACCGGCGGCAGGCCGGCGTCGGCCCACTTGCCGGGCAGCGTGTCGGTGACCCGGGCGGCCATCAGCGCGCCCAGCACGGCGGTGCCGAGGCTGCCGCCGACCTGCATCGCGGACTGCTGCAGACCGCCGGCGACACCGGAGAGCTCCAGCGGCGCGTTGCCGACGATGACCTCGGTGGCGCCGACCATGACCGGGCTGATGCCCAGGCCCATCAGCACGAACCAGAGCGCCATCGCGCCGTTGCCGGAGCCGGCGTCCAGGGTGGACATGCCGAACATCGCGGCGGTGGTGATCAGCATGCCGGCCACGATCGGGATCCGCGGGCCCAGCTTGCCGATCGCGATCCCCGCCACCGGCGATCCGATGATCATCATGCCGGTCATCGGCAGCAGGTGGACGCCGGCCTGGACCGGCGACATGCCGTGCACGTTCTGCAGGTAGAAGGTGACGAAGAAGATCGCGCCGAAGAACGAGAAGGCCATCAGCACCATCAGCAGGGTGCCGGCCGACAGCGGCAGCGAACGGAACAGGCTGAGCGGGATCAGCGGCTCCTTGGCCACCCGCTGCCAGAGCGCGAAGGCGGTCATCAGCACGACCGCGCCGCCCAGGAACAGCACCGTGGAGAGGTCGCCCCAGCCCCACTCGGGGGCCTTGATGATGCCGAAGACCAGCGCGAACATCGCCGCCGAGAGCAGCACGATGCCGGGGACGTCGAAGGACTTGGCGGCCTTCTCGGCCCGCACGTCCCGGAGGATCCACAGACCGAGGGCCAGCGCGATCAGGCCGACCGGGATGTTGATGAAGAACACCGACTCCCAGTTGACGTGCTCGACCAGCAGGCCGCCGACGATCGGGCCGGCCGCGGTGGAGGCGCCGATGACGCCGCCCCAGATGCCGATCGCCATGTTGAGCTTCTCGGCCGGGAAGGCCCCGCGCAGCAGGCCGAGCGCGGCCGGCTGGAGCAGCGCGCCGAACAGGCCCTGCAGGACGCGGAAGACGATCACCGTCTGGATGTTCCCGGCGAAGCCGATCGCCGCCGAGGTGACGGCGAAGCCGACCGCGCCGACCAGGAAGGTGTTCTTGTGGCCGAACCGGTCGCCGATCTTGCCGGCCGTGATCAGGAAGACCGCGAGGGCCAGCAGGTAGCCGCTGGTCACCCACTGGATCTCGGAGGGCGCGGCGTCGAGGTCGGCCTGGATGACCGGGTTGGCTATCGCGACGATCGTGCCGTCCAGGGCGACCATCATCACGCCGACGGCGACGGTGAGCAGGGTCAGCCAGGGGTGACCCTGGAGGCTCCTGCGGCCGGGTGACGTGCCCGGCGGCGGCGCGTCCGCCGAGGGGCTCTTGGTGAGGGACTGGCTCATCTGGGCCCTCCGGGGGGCTGACATCGGGCGGACACGGAGGTGGCGCCCCGGCCCACCCGTCCCCACGAGTGCCCGGCCCTGGGGCGCCACCCGCAGCAGATTATGTCAGTCAGTGACATTCGGCAAACTCTGACTTATGCGTCAGACTGCCATTTGTCAGATCGCTACAGTGGCCTCCACAGCCCCCGCCCGCCCACCGTCCGGAAGGCCCCCGCCATGGCCGCTCAGCCCGCTCCCCCCGCCCCCGCCCAGGAGCAGGGACTGCGCGCCCGGAAGAAGCAGCGCACCCGGGACGCCCTCATCGAGGCGGCCCACCGGCTCTTCCTCGGCCAGGGCTTCGCCCGCACCACCGTCGACGAGATCGCCGGCGCCGTCGACATCTCCCAGCGCACCTTCTTCCGCTACTTCGCCAACAAGGACGAGGTCGCCCTCGCCGTCCTCGCCGAGGCCGAGGACCACTTCATCCAGCAGCTGCGGGCCCGCCCCGCCGGGGAGACCCCGCTCCAGGCGCTGCGCGCCGCGATCGTCGGCTCCTGGCGCGAGCGCGGCGCGGGCCGGGACACCGGCCCCCACTCGGTGACGGCGGCGCTGGAACTGATCCGGATGATCGAGGACACCCCCACCCTGCTCGCCGCCCACCTGCGCCGGGTCACCGAGCAGGAACAGGTGCTGATCGGGATCATCGCCGAACGCGAGGGCGTCGACCCGGCCGAGGACCTGCGGCCCGCCGTGCTCGCGGCGGCCTTCGGCGGCGTCCTGCGCGCCGCCCACCTGTCCTGGAGCGCCGACCAGGAGGACACCGGCCCGGAGGGCATGATCGCGCTGATCGACCGTCACTTCGACCAGCTGGCCCCCGCCCTGGCCGGCCACTGGCGCGCGTAGGCCCCGTCCGGCCCGGCCCGCGGGGCCCGCCCTCATACCGGAGTACTACGCCGAAGTCCGGCCCCGGGAGGGACGCCGGCCGCGCCGGCCCGCCCTAGGCTGGCCGGATGATCAAGCCACCCGCCGGGCCCGCCCGGGGCGGTCCGGTGCGCGCGCTGCTCGCCCCGCTCACCCGCCCGGCCGCCGACCACACCCCGCTGTTCGCCCAGTCCGCCCGCCGCTGGGTCCGGCTCCTGCCGTACGTCCTGGCCGCGGCCGCGATCTCCGCGCTGCTGCCGACCGGCATCCTCGTGCTGGTCAACGACTACGGGGTGGACGCGGGCCCGGCCGCCGCCCTCGCGCTGACCCAGACGGTGCCGCTGCTGCTCGCCGTCACCCGGCCGCTGCCCGCCTGGTGGATGACCGGCGGCGGCGCCCTGCTGACCTCGCTGCTGATCCTCGCCACCGGTGACGGCGCCGCCCCCGGCGGCGTCGACGGCCCCTGGCCGTGGCCGCCGCCCGGACTGGTCTGCCACCTCCTGCTGATGCTGACGCTCTCCCTGCGCGAGGCCCGCCGCACCCTGGTCGCGGTCTGGCTGGTCACCGCCGCGGCGAGCCTGGCGCTCTCCGTCATCGGCGTCGCCGGCGGGTTCGGCGGCGACGACAGCCTGCTGGCCGTCGTGCTGACCGGCGCCGTCCTGGTGCTCGGCGGGGCACTGCGCGAGCGCGCCGAGGCCCGCCGGCTGCTCGCCGAGCAGGAGCACATCAGCGAGGCCGAACGCGAGCGGCGCACCCTGCTGGAGGAGCGCGCCCGGATCGCCCGCGAACTGCACGACGTGGTCGCCCACCACATGTCGGTGATCGCCGTGCAGGCGGCCAGCGCGCCGTACCGGATCACCGGCGTCCCGGCGGAGGCCGCCGAGGAGTTCACCGCGATCGCGGGCACCGCGCGCGAGTCGCTGTCCGAGATGCGGCGGCTGCTCGGGGTGCTGCGCAGCGAGGAGTCGGGCGCCGAGAAGGCACCGCAGCCGGGCGTCGGACAGCTCGCCCAGCTGGTCGAGACGGTCCGCCGGGCGGGCGTGTCCACCGAGCTCACCGTCGCCGCGGAGCTGGCCGACGACCGGCTGCCACCGGCCGTCGGCCTCTCGGTCTACCGGATCGTCCAGGAGGCGCTGGCCAATGTGGTCCGGCACGCCCCCGGTGCCGCGGCCTGGGTCTCGCTGGCCGTCGCCGGGGAATCCCTGCTGGTCACCGTGGTCAACGCGGCCCCGCCGGTGCGGGCCGAGTCGCTGGAGGCCTCGGCCGAGGGCACCGGCCACGGACTGGCCGGCATGCGCGAGCGGGTCCGGCTGCTGGACGGCCGGCTGGACACCGGGCCGCTGCCGGACGGCGGCTTCAAGGTGGCCGCCGTTCTGCCGCTCACCGCGCTGACGGATACTCGGTCGCAGGACAGCCGGCCGGACGGGGCCGCTCCGGGGGAACCGGACGGGCCGCCCGCCGCATCGTAGGACGCCCCGGGGAGAGCACCGTATGACCATCCGCGTGATCATCGTCGACGACCAGGCGATGGTACGGGCCGGATTCGCCGCCCTGCTCAACGCGCAGAGCGACATCGACGTGGTGGGGGACGCCCCGGACGGCGCCCGGGCCCTGGAGGTGAGCGGCCTCACCCACCCGGACGTCGTGCTGATGGACGTCCGGATGCCCGTCATGGACGGCCTGGAGGCGGCCCGCCGGCTGCTGGACCCGGCGGTGCCCGGCGCGCACCGCCCCAAGGTGCTGATGCTCACCACCTTCGACGTCGACGACTACGTCTACGACGCGCTGCGGGCCGGCGCCAGCGGCTTCCTGCTCAAGGACGCGCCCCCGGACGACCTCATCGCCGCCGTCCGGGTGGTCGCGGCCGGCGAGGCACTGCTCGCCCCCTCGGTGACCCGGCGGCTGATCGAGGACTTCGCCCGGACCAGGCCGGCCAGGCGCCGTGACCCCGCGCTGCGGCTCAACGGCCTGACCCCGCGCGAGACGGAGGTCCTGGAGCTCATCGCCCGCGGCCTGTCCAACCAGGAGATCGCCGCCCGGCTGGTCCTCGCCGAGCAGACCGTGAAGACCCACATCGGCCGGATCCTGGCCAAGCTCGACCTGCGCGACCGCGCCCAGGCCGTGGTGATCGCCTACGAGTCCGGTCTGGTGACCCCGGGTCAATGAGCCCTGCCCGCCGGGCCCGGTGGGGGTGTCCCCCGGGGGATGTCCCCCTGATACCCGAGTACCACCCGGGGGTTGGCCCCGCAGTGTGATGTCCGCCGGGTCACCCGGTTCCTACCTTCCTCCCCATCGAAGCCGAACGGGCGATGGAGGGAACGGACATGACGAGGAACCGGATGGCGCGGGCGGTGGCCGCCGCCGCGCTGGCGCTGGCCGCCGTCCTGGGAGCCGGTGGCTGGTCCGCCGGCGGCGAGCGCGCGGTGACCGGGCCGCCGCCCGGCAGCGCCGCCTGGGTCGCCGACACCGCCCTCGGCCTGCCGCTGCCGGACCCCGCCACCGCCACCCCGGCCGAGGTGGCCGCCTTCTTCGCCGGGCTGGCGCCCGCCGCCGCCGAGGACCTCGCCGTCCGCCACCCGCTGGTGGTCGGCAACCTGGACGGCGCACCGGTCGGCCTGCGCCACCGGGCCAACGCCCTGGCCATCGCCGCGGAGCGCGAGCGCGCCCTGGCCCGGGCCGCCGACCCGGCGCTCACCCCGCAGGACCGGACCGCCGCCCGGGAGCGCGCGGAGCGCTACCGCACCCTGCTCGACGACGCCGCGCCCGGCGGGCCCCGCCGCTTCCTCGCCTTCGACCCGCGCGGGCGCGGCCAGGTCGCCGAGGTGTTCGGGGACCTGGCCGGCGCCCGGCGCACCGCCGTCGTCGTCCCCGGCTCCGACATCGACCTGCGCACCTTCGACCGCGCCGGCGACCCCTACGGCACGCCCGTCGGCATGGCCCGGGCCCTGTACGGGGCGACCGGCGGAGCCACCGCCGTGATCGCCTGGGCCGGCTACACCACCCCGGTCGGCCTCGGCCCGGACGCCGCCACCGAGACCCTCGCCGGGGCCGGCGCCGAGCGGCTGACCCGGCTGCTCGACGGACTCGCCGTCAGCACCCGGCCCGACGCCCCGGCCACGGTGTTCTGCCACAGCTACGGCTCGGTGGTCTGCGGCCTGGCCCGGCCGGGCCCGCGGCAGTCCTCCGGCGTGGTGGTGCTCGGCTCGCCGGGCCTGGGCGTCGGCTCGGCCGCCGACCTCGACCCGGACGTCCCGCTCTGGGCCACCGCCCGCAACGGCTCCGACTGGATCGGCAACGTGCCGCACGTGCGCCTGTTCGGCCTCGGCCACGGCGCCGACCCGACCGATCCGGCCTTCGGCGCCCGCCCGCTGCCGTCCACCGGCTCGCACGGCCACACCGGCTACTTCGCCCCGGGCACCGCCTCGCTGGCCGCCTTCGCCGACGTCGCCCTCGGCCGCTGAACCGCGCCCTCCCCCGCCCAGGCCCCCCGCACCCGCGAACGGAGACCCCGTCATGCCCAGCTCCCTGCTCGCCCCGCTGCACCGTGCCGCCCGCCAGGTGGACGCCCGCACCCCCGAGAGCCGCGACCGCGCCCTCGACGGGCTGCGCGCCCTCGCCCTGCTCGCCGTCCCGGCCGGCCACTGGCTGCTCGGCGGCTTCACCCGCTCCGCCGACGGCGCCCTGCACAACGCCAGCCCGCTCTCCTCCCCCGCCCTCGGCTTCTTCGCCCCGGTCAGCTGGGGACTCCAGCTGCTGGGCGTGTTCTTCCTGGTCGGCGGCCACTCCGCGGTCCGCTCGCTGGAACGGGCCAGGGCCGGGGGGACGGGGTACGGCGGCTGGCTGCGCGGCCGGGTGGTGCGGCTGCTGCGGCCGGTGCTCGGGGTGGCCGCCGTCTGGGCGCTGCTGATCCCGCTGCTGCCGCGCCTCGGCGTGCCCGCCGACACGGTGCGCACCGGGTCGACGCTGGTGGTGCAGCCGCTCTGGTACATCGCGGTCTACCTGGGCCTGACCGCGCTCACCCCGCTCTGCGCGGCCCTCGCCCGCCGGTGGGGCGGCCGGTCGGCGGGCGTGCTGCTCGCCGCGGTCGCGGTCGTCGACCTGCTGCGGTACGGGCCGTGGGCGGAGTCGGTGCCGTCCTGGGCCGGTCTGCTGAACATCCTGCCGGGCTGGCTGTTCGGCTACCAGCTGGGCGCGCTCTGGGCCGTGGGCCGGCTGGGCCGCCCGGCGGCGCGGCTGCTGCTGGTGGGCGGCGGGGCGCTGTTCGCGGTGCTGCTGCTGGTCTTCCACTACCCGGCGTCGATGGTCGGCGTGCCGGGCGCCGAGCGCACCAACTCGCACCCGCCGTCCCTGCTGGTGCTGGCGCTGGCGGCGGTGCAGTGCGGCGCGGCGGTGCTGCTGCACGAGCGGCTCGGCCGTCTGCTGACCCGACGTCCGCTGCTCTGGCTGCCGGTGGTGGTGGTGAACCTCTCGGCGATGACGATCTTCTGCTGGCACCAGAGCGCGATGCTCGCGGTCGCGGTGCCCGGGGCGGCCGCCTTCGGCGCGGTGCCGGGGCTGACGGTGGCTCCGGACTCGCTCGGCTGGGTCGGGCTCCGGCTGGCGCTGCTGCCGCTGTTCGGCGCCGCGCTGATCGCGATCGGGTGGTTCACCCGGCGCTTCGACGGCCCGTGGACGGGGCTCTCCCGGCCGGCCAGGGCGGTGGCTGGCGCGGGGGCGGCGTTCTTCGCCGCGTACGCGCTGGGCGTCGTCTGACGCACGCGGGCACGCGGAGCGCAGGTGGGCGCGGACCGGTCGGTCCGCGCCCACCGCGCGTTGCCGCCGCCGACGCTCACCCGCTTGCGGCCCCGGCCGCCGCCGAACGCAGTGACTCCGCATGCGCACCGCCACCCACCGTGATGGCCTGTTGGCTGTCGGCGACGACCGGGCGCTGCCCCGTCGGCCGTTCCCCTTCCGCCGCCCCGACCCCCCGCCGGGCGGCCCCGCTTCCGAGGAGACCCATGTCCCTGTCCCCGCCACGGCCGGCCCGGCGCCTGCCGGCCGTGCTCGCCACCGCCGTGGCCTGCGCGCTGACCGCCGGCACCGTCCTGTCGGCCGCCGCCCCCGCCCTCGCCCACGGCTCCGGCGGCCACGACGCCCCCGACGGCTCCGGCGCCACCGCCCCCAGGGTCGCCGACCCCCGGGTGCAGGCCGAGCTGCGCGACGACGAGATCGCCGCGCTCGGCCAGGAGCACGCCGAGGAGCACGCCCGGTTGCGTGCCGGCATCCGCGGCATCGGCGACTACCCGCAGACCACCCGCACCAACCGGCTGAACGCGCTGACGGAGTCCCAGGCCACCCACAACCGGGGCTTCGCCGCGGAGACCTTCGGGACGTTCGACCAGTACTTCCCCTCCCCCGACTTCGGCGACCACGTCGCCCTGCTGCCCACCGGCAAGGTGCTGCTCTTCTCCTTCGAGCGGATCGAGACCAACCCCGAGAAGGAGCCCGCCCCCACCCAGACCACCGGCACGGAGAACGCCGGCCGGGCGTTCCTCTGGGACCCGGCCCTCGGCTACGGCAAGGACGCGTACAAGCAGGTCACCCCGCCCGTGGTCAACATGCCCGACGGCCTGGACCAGCCCCGCCCGGCGCCGTTCTTCTGCGCCGGCCACTCCTTCCTGCCCAACGGCATGCTCGGGGTCTTCGGCGGCAACCTCGGCGGCAACGGCGGCACCGGCGCCAAACTCTCGCTGATCTTCGACCCGTGGACCGAGACCTGGACCCGCAACCCCGACATGTCGGTCGGCCGCTGGTACCCCACGGTGGTGACCGGCGCGGACGGCCGGCAGCTGATCATGTCCGGCCAGTCCGAACTCGGCTGGGGCACCCCCACCGCGGTGGTCGAGCGCTTCCCCGCCAAGGACCGCCCGGTGCCCTCGCTCAAGACCGACACCCCGGTGAACACCCCCGTCGACCGGTTCAAGGCCGACGCCCCGTTCAGCCTGGACTACCCGCACCTGTTCTCGCTCAACGACGGCAACGTCTACGGCTTCGGCCGGCAGGCCGCCGAGCAGTGGAAGTTCGACCCGGTCGCGGAGTCCCGCAGCGACCTGCCCGCCCGCCCCGACGGCCGCAAGCGCAACTACGGCTCGGCCGTGCCGCTGCCCGGCGGCATCAACGGCCCGGACTCCGCGCTGGTCCTCGGCGGCGACCGGGACAACCCCAGCACCCTGCGCTTCTCCAACGGCAGCTGGACCGCGGAGAAGTCCCGCGCCTTCGGCCGCACCCAGGACGACACCCTGCTGCTGCCCGACGGGCGGCTGATGACCGTCAACGGCGCCTACGACATCCGCGACTACGGCAACGGCCCGTACAACCCGAACGCCGACCTCAAGTACCGCCAGATCGAGCTCCGCGACGACCAGGGCAACTGGAAGCTCGGCCCGGTCCAGCGGCTGCCGCGCGGCTACCACTCCAACGCCGTGGTGCTGCCGGACGGACGCGTCATGGTCACCGGCGACGAGCTCCAGCAGCTCGCCAACAACCCGGACATCGACGGCACGGTGAGCGGCATCCCCGGCACCCAGGCCCCGGTCACCATGAACGGGACCATCGAGATCTACGAGCCGGCCTACCTCCACCAGGGCGACCGCCCCGTCCTCGACCGGGCCCCGACCGCGCCCGTCGGCTACGACCGGACCTTCCAGGTCACCACCACGACCCCGGGCCTGGTCTCGAAGGCGGTGCTGCTCGCCCCCACCACCTCCACCCACTCGATCAACACCAGCCAGCGCCACCTCGACCTGCGGCTCAGCAGCCGGGCCGGCAACCGGCTGGAGTTCCAGGCCCCGCCGGACGCCAAGGCCGCCCCGCCCGGCTGGTACATGCTCTTCCTGCTCAACGACCAGGGCGTGCCCTCCGTCGCCAAGTGGATCCAGCTCACCGCCTGACCGCGCACCGAAAGGAACCACCCTCCCCATGGCAACGGATCTGAGACTGCGCGACAGCGAGGAGATCCAGGGCGACGTCCTGGCCGGCTTCAGGAAGGACAACGTCAGCGTCCTGTTCCTCAAGTTCGAGGACGCGGCCCGGGCCCGCGACTGGCTCCGGCAGCTCGCCCCGCAGATCGCCACCACCCGTGCGGTCGCCGCGTTCAACGAGGCGTTCAGCGAGGCCCGCAGGACCTCCGGCGGCGACGACCCCAAGACCCTCAGGGCGACCTGGCTCGGCGTCAGCTTCACCTACGAGGGCCTGCGGATGCTCTCCACCACCGACCCCTTCCCCCAGCCCCCGCCGGTCGGCAGCGGCCTGGAGGCGTTCAAGGAGGGGTCGGCCAGGCGGGCCGGCGCGCTCGGCGACACCGGCGAGAACTCCCCGGAGAACTGGCTGTTCGGCAACGGCGGGGGACAGCCGGTGCACGCCGTGCTGAAGCTCTCCGCGGACACCGAGCAGGACCTCGCGGCGGCCGTCGAGGCCCAGCGGATCGCCGCCGCCGCGTGCCGGGTGCTGATCGTCTACCAGCAGAACGCCCGGACCCTGCTCGGCAGCCGCCGCGGCAAGGAGCACTTCGGCTTCAAGGACGGCATCAGCGAGCCCGGCGTGCGGGGCTTCGACCGGCCCGACCCGAACCGGCCCGGGGAGGTCGAGGGCCACCCGGGCACCCGGATCGTCCCGGCCGGCGAGTTCGTCTGCGGGGAGGAACCCGCCCCGGGCAGCTTCCGGGACTTCCCCGACTGGGCGCGCGCCGGTTCGTTCCAGGTCGTCCGCCGGCTCGCCCAGGACGTCCCCGGCTGGTGGTCGCAGGTCGCGGTCAGGTTGAAGGAGCTCAGGCTCGCCAAGGCCGTGCCGGACGGCGCCACCACCGAGTGGCTGGCGGCCCGGATGGTCGGCCGCTGGCGTTCCGGCGCCCCGGTCTGCCACTTCCAGGACCGGGACGTCCCGAACGACCCGGGCGCCGCGTCGGACAACGACTTCGACTTCCGGGACGACCTGGAGGGCCTGGTCACCCCGCTCTGGTCGCACCTGCGCAAGACCAGCCCGCGGGCCGGCCTCCAGGCGCCGGACCCCAGCCACCCGCCGTTCGACGCCGAGGAGCTCGACGGGCGGCGGATCATGCGCCGCGGCACGCCGTACGGGGCGCCGTTCGACCCGGCCTCCGAGGGCCCGGGCGGCCCGGACGACCCGCGCGGGCTGCTGTTCATCTGCTACCAGGCCGACATCCAGCGGCAGTTCGAGTTCATCCAGGCCGACTGGATGGACCAGCCGGACTTCCCGCCCGGCCGCAACCCGGTGCCGGGCAAGGACCCGGTCGTCCTGGAGGCCCCCGACGTCGACTTCGAGAGCCGGGACTCCGACGGCACGGTCAAGCACACCCCGCTGAGCTTCGCCCAGTTCGTCCGGACCACCGGCTCGGTGTACGCCTTCATGCCGTCCCTCAGCACCCTGCGGGGGCTCGCCGACGGCCGGCTCGTCGGCCCCGGGCAGGCGGCCCAGGGCGGCGGCCAGAGCGGGCAGACGGGCCAGGGCGGCGGCCAGAGCGGGCAGACGGGCCAGAGCGGCGGCCAGAGCCAGACCCAGAGCCAGCAGGGCGGCCAGACCACCGCCCCGGCCGGCCCGGCCTACCCGTGCGACGACCTGCTGGCCGTGCCCGACCAGTGGCGGCGCGGCGGCCGGAGCCAGTTCTGGGTCTGCCACGGCGACCGGTACCGGAAGATCTCGGTCGCCGACGGCGCCGCCCACACCGACCGGACGGTCAAGGGCGACACCCCGCTGGGCGACCTGCCCTGCTTCCGGGGCATCGAGCGGATCGACTGCCTGCTGCCCATGCCCGACCTGCAGAACCCCGGCGGCAAGAGCTGGTACTGGGTGTTCCACACCACCGGCGGCCGCCAGCAGTACCGGGCGGTCTCGATCACCGCCGGCACCGGGCACACCGGCACCGCGGAACGCCCGGACCGCGATCTCACCCCCTGGCGCTCCCTGGCCGGCGTCGACCGGGTGGACTGCTTCCTGCCCGTGCCCGACCAGCAGCGGACCGGCGGCAAGAGCTGGTACTGGGCGTTCCACACCACCGGCGGCCGCCAGCGCTACCGGCTGGTCTCGGTGGCCGACGGCGCCGCCCACACCGACGTGCTGGAGCGCTCCGACCGGGAGCTGTCCCAGTGGGGCTCGCTGAACGGCGTCACCGCGGTGAACTGCTTCCTGCCCGTGCCCGACGCCCAGCGGACCGGCGGGAAGAGCGAGTACTGGGTGTTCCACGGGGACAGCTACCGCCGGATCTCGGTGGCCGACGGCAGCGGCCACCCGGACCGTCTGGTCTCCGGCCCGCGCTCCTGCTCGGCCTGGAACTCGCTGACCTGAACCGGCTCCGGCCCGGCCCCGCGACCGCCCGGCCGCGGGGCCGGGCCGGTCCTCACGCGAACGACCGGGACGCATCCGGGACACCCCCGGTTCATGTGATCCATCCCACAGTTTGAGCCGGACTCAGCGCGCCTCCTGGCACCTAGGCTTGCGCTGGGAAGTTGGCAGTCGTACCACCCTCCGGGCTCCCGTCCGGGATCGGTGACGGGACTCTCAGGGAGTTGAGGCGATGCGCCGTCGGCGGTGGAAGCATGTCCTGATCGGCGCCTTCGCGGGTGCCGCCGTCCTCGCCGACGCCGGCGCGGCCGCCGCCCAGGCCGCGGCCGCCACCGAGCAGTTGGCCATCTCCACCCCGCCGGCCGGCAGCGCCGCCTGGGTCGAGGACCACTCCTACGGACACGACCTGCCCGACCCGGCCACCACCGCCCCGGCCGCCGCCGCCGAGTTCTTCGGCCGGCTCGCCCCCGCCGAACTCGACCGGCTGGTCGAGGCCTACCCGCTGGTGGTCGGCAACTTCGACGGCGCCCCGCCCGCCGTGCGCTACCGGGCCAACCGGATCGCCCTGGCCGCCGAGCGCGACCACGCCCGGGCCCGCGCCGCCGACCGCGACCTCCCCCCGGAGCAGCGCGCCCTCGCCGTCTCCCGGGCCAACGACGTGCAGAGCCTGCTCGCGCCCGGCCGCCAGATCCTCGCCTTCGACCCGCGCGGCCGCGGCCTGCTCACCGAGGTCTGGGGCGACCTCGGCGCCGCCGACCGGGTCGCGGTGCTCGTCCCCGGCTCCGACGCCGACCTCGGCCACTTCGACCAGGCCGTCGAACCGCTGCGCTCCCCCGCCGGAATGGCCCGGGCGCTGTACCAGGAGGAGCAGCGGCAGTCCCCGGGCACCCGCACCGCGGTGATCGCCTGGACCGGCTACGTCACCCCCTCCGGCCTCGGCCCCGACGCGGTGACCTCCCGGCTCGCCGACGTCGGCGCCCCCCGGCTGCGCCGGCTGCTCGCCGGGCTCAAGGAGACCACCCGGCCCGAGGCGCCTCCCGCGCTGTTCTGCCACTCCTACGGCTCGGTGGTCTGCGGCACCGCCGCGCCGGACATCCCCAGGGCGGCCGCCTCCCCGGCCGACACCACCGGGATCACCGACCTGGTGGTGTTCGGCTCCCCCGGCATGGGCGTGGAGAGCACCTCCGAACTCGGCGCCGGGGTGCACGTCTGGGCCACCCGCAACGAGACCGACTGGATCGGCAACGTGCCCTACCTGGAGGTCGGCGGGCTCGGCCACGGCGCCGACCCGACCTCGCCGGACTTCGGCGCCGAGCGGATCTCCTCGGCCCGCTCCTCCGGCCACAACGGCTACTTCGCCACCGGCACCGACAGCCTGCACAACTTCGCGGCCGTCGCCCTCGGCGCCTACCAGGACGTGCTGCGCCCCGCCCCGGAGGCCTGACGGGCCGCCAGGGCCTCCCGGAGCGGGCCCCGGTGGGCCTCCTAGCGGGCGTCCTGGTACAGCCGGACGGCGTCCGCCGCGACCCGCCCCATCTCCCGGCGGGCGGCGGGCGGCGAGAGCACCTCGGCGTCCGCGCCGAACGCCAGCAGCGACCGGACGGCCGGCAACGACTGGAGGCCGAGGGTGAGTTCGACCCAGTCGTCGGGCGCCCCGCCCCCGGTCTCCGGCGGCGGGGCGGTGAGCCGGGCGCCGTGGATCCGCAGGAACATGTCCAGCCGTCCGCGCCGCACCCGCACCTTCACCGTCAGCTCCTTGGGCAGCCGCTCCACCTGCTCGCGCAGCACCGCCCAGACCTCGGCCAGCCCCACCCCGGGCCGGCGGCGCACCGCCTCCTCCGAGGTCTCCGCGCCCAGCACCCGGTCGGCCCGGAACAGCCGCGGCTCGCCGTGCAGATCGGCCACCAGGTACCAGACCGCGGCCTTGCTGACCAGGCCGTACGGGTCCACGGTGTACTCCGCCGGCGCGGGTGCGCCGCTGTGCCGGTAGCGCAGCCGCAGCCGGCGGTCGGCGAACACCGCGTACTGCAGCTCGCCGAGGTCGGCCCCCTGGGGCGTGCCGGCCTGCATCCAGCGCGCCGGGTCCACCAGGACGCGCTCGCTGATCCGCTCGGCGCCCGGCCGGTGCGGGGCGGGCAGCGCGGCCATCACCTTGCGCAGCGCCGAGCCGAGCGCGCCGTCCAGCCCGAGGTCGCTGTGGGCGCCCTGGGCGGAGAGCACGAACAGGGCCCGCGCCTCGTCGGCGGTCAGGCCGCTGACGTCGGTGCGGTAGCCGGGCAGCAGGCTGATGCCGCCGTGTCGGCCGCGTTCGGTGTAGACGGGCACGCCGGCCGCGGAGAGCGCCTCGACGTCGCGGTAGATGGTGCGGACCGACACCTCCAGCCGTTCGGCCAGTTCGGTGGCGGGCACCCGGCCGCGGGTCTGGAGCAGCAGCAGGATCGAGAGCAGGCGGTCGGCCTTCATGACACGAGGATCCCAGAAATCATGACGGCGGTTGTCAGGTTTTACCGGGAGATTGCCTCCCGTCACGAAGACCTTCCGCACCGATGGAGTTGACCCGCCCCATGGACACCACCCAGGACCCCCGTCCGCTGTACCTGCTCGCCCTCGACCAGGTGGAGAAGCTGATCGCCGAGGCCGGTCCGGAGAGCCTGGACCGGCCCACCCCGTGCGCCGAGTACGACCTGCGGGCCCTGCTCGACCACGTGGTCGGCGGCGTCCACCGGCTCGCCTACACCGGTGAGGGCGGGCGCTCCCAGGACGTCGCGGCCGCGACCGGCGGCGTGCCGGACGACGGCTGGCCGGCCGCGCTCGGCCGGGCCCGTGCCCGGGTGACCGCCGCCTGGGCGCAGGACGCCAAGCTGGAGCGCCCGACCTCGGTGCCGTGGGGCGAGGTGTCCGGCCGCGAGGCGGTGGGCGGCTACTTCATGGAGACCGTCATCCACTCCTGGGACATCGCCCGCGCGCTCGGCACCGCCCACCTGCTGGACGAGCGGCTGGGCGAGGCGGCGCTGGCGATCGCCCTGGCCGTGCTGCCGGCCGAACCGCGCGGCGGCGGCGTCCCGTTCGCCCCGGTCCGGCCCGCTCCGGCCGGCGCCGACGCCTACACCAGGCTGGCCGCCCACTCCGGGCGCGCCGTCTGACGCGCATGCCTCAGTGGCTCGCCGCGCACCGGGCGAGCCGCCCGTTGTAGACGTCGATCTTGTGGTCGAGCACGGCCAGGGTCGCGTGCAGGTCCGCGATCTGCTGCCGCACCGCCTCCCGGTGGGCGAGCAGCAGGTCGCGGCGGTCCGCGGAGGTCCGCTCGCCCTCCCGGGCCAGCTCGACGTACCTCAGCATGTCCGCCACCGGCATCCCGGTCAGCCGCAGCCGCCCCAGGAAGGCCAGCCGGTGCAGATCGGCGTCGCTGTAGCGGCGCTGGCCCGAGGCCGAGCGGTCCACCGGGTCGAGCAGGCCGATCCGTTCGTACCAGCGCAGGGTGTGCGCGGTCAGCCCGCTGGCCGCCGACACCTCGCCGATGGTGTGCCGCGACGTGCGGTCGGGCACGCCGGCCGGATCCCGGAACACCTCGCAGCAGGTGCGCAGTCCGGCCTCGATCGATGCGAGTGCGGTCATGGTCGGTCCCCCGGTGGTGAGCGTCGCCCACGACGCTAGCGCCTTGGAGTGCACTCCAGGCAAGTGCGCCCGGGCGGCCTGCCGTCCCTCCCGGCGCACCGGCCCGGTTAGAGTCGGGCCCATGGAGAGCTTGCGGAAGATCGAGACCTGGCCGGTGCCGCACGCGGCGGCGGCCGTCGTCCGGGGCGCGGACGGCGCGGTGCTGGGCGCGCACGGACCGCAGGAGCACCTGTTCCCGCTGGCGTCGGTGACCAAGCTGCTCACCTCCTACGCCGTGCTGGTCGCGGTCGAGGAGGGCGTCTTCGAGCTGGACGACCCGGCCGGCCCCGAGGGTTCGACCGTCCGGCACCTGCTCGCCCACACCTCGGGCCTGGCCTTCGACGAGCACCGGGTGATGGCCGCGCCCGGCAACCGCCGGCTCTACTCCAACGCCGGCTTCGACGTGCTGGCACAGACCCTGGAGCGGGCCGCGGGCATCGAGTTCGGCCGGTACGCCGCCGAGGCCGTGTTCCAGCCGCTCGGCATGCACGCCACGCTGATCAACACCGCGCACCGCTCCCCGGCCGGCGCCGGCGCCCTGTCCACCCTCGCCGACCTCACCCGGTTCGCCGCCGAGCTCCAGTCGCCCAAGCTGCTCGACGCGGGCACCCTGCGCACCGCCACCCGCGAGGTCGCCTTCCCGGGCACCAGCGGTGTGCTGCCCGGCTTCGGCCACCGCCGGCCGAACGACTGGGGCCTCGGCTTCGAGATCCGCGACGGCAAGGCGCCGCACTGGACCGGCACCGCCAACTCCCCCGCCACCTTCGGCCACTTCGGCCAGTCCGGCACCTTCTTCTGGGTGGACCCGCAGGCCGGCGCGGCCTGCATCGCGCTCACCGACCGTGACTTCGGCCCCTGGGCGGCGGAGGTCTGGCCGGTGCTGAGCGACGCCGTCCTCGCCGAGCTCGCCTAGGACCCACCCCGGCCGTCGGCCGTCAGCCGTACGAGACCGGCGTGTGCATCTCCCACAGGAGGAGTTCCGCGCCGCTCTCGCCGGCCGTCGGCGCCGCGAAGGCGTCCCCGGTGATCCGCACGCTGTCGCCGGGCACCATCGACCGGCCCCCGCCCTGCGGTCCGGGCACCGTCCGGTAGCCGAGCGAGCCGGCGGTCAGGTGCGCGTACCGGTAGGCGGCGGCCGGCAGCGCGGGCAGCGGCTGCCACGGCCCGGCGGTCACCAGCCACAGCGCGGCGTCCCGGCGCCGCAGCCGCAGCGCCGGGGTGCCGGCGTCCCGCTCCAGCCCGGAGGCGAGCAGCGTCAACCCGCCGGGCGCGCGTTCCACCCGGCGCAGCCCGTACACGGGGGGCGCGTCGAAGACGTCGGGCTGGAGCCACATCTGGACGAACCGGACCGGGACGTCGGCGCCGCCGACGTTGCGCTCGGTGTGGGTGACGCCGGAGCCCGCGCCCAGGTGCTGGACCATGCCGGGCCGCACCACCCCGTCGTGCCCGCGGGAGTCCCGGTGGGCGAGCGCGCCCTCCAGCACCCAGGTGAGGATCTCGGTGTCCCGGTGCTTGTGCTCCTCGAACCCGGCGCCGGGGGCGAGGAGCTCCTCGTTGCACGCGAGCAGCGCGCCGAAGTGGGTGTTCTTCGGGTCGTAGTGCCCGGAGAAGGAGAACGCGTGCCTGGTCTCGACGCCCTCGGCGGGCGTCGAGCGGTAGCGCTCGGCGGTGCGGCGCAGGTCGGCGCGGGGGCGGGCGGGGGCATCGGTCACGGACCCACCGTAGTGGCAGCGGTGACGGGTGTGACGAGCCACCGCCCGCGCCGTCCGACGGGGGCTGTGCACGAGCAGTCACTCCGGTGAGGCAGTCTTGTCCCTGTGCCAGCCGCTTCCGCGAACTCCAAGAGCGATCCGACCGCCAGTCCCGACAAGAACGGGAAGAGCCCGACGCCGGGCGCCGGGAGAGACCGGCCCGGCCGCGCGGCACCGCGCCTGACCGCGCAGGAGCGCCGGCTCGCCGCCGAGCGCGCCGAGCGCCGGGCCGCGACCCTCAAGCGGCTGGAGAAGTCCTCGGGCAAGCTCGCCTCCGCCGCGATCGCCCGCATGGACGACCAGCTCGGCTGGTACCGGCGGATGCCGCCGGAGCACCGGTCCTGGATCGGCCTGGTCGCCCAGGCCGGTATCGCCGCCTTCACCGAGTGGTACCGCAAGCCGGACACCCCGCAGGCGATCTCCACCGACGTCTTCGGCACCGCACCGCGCGAGCTGACCCGGGCGATCACCCTGCGCCAGACGGTCGAGCTGATCCGCACCACCATCGAGGTGATGGAGGAGGCCATCGAGGAGGTGGCCGCTCCCGGCGACGAGGCCGACATGCGCGAATCCGTGCTGGTCTACGCCCGGGAGATCGCCTTCGCCACCGCCCAGGTGTACGCCCAGGCCGCCGAGGCCCGGGGCGCCTGGGACGCCCGGCTGGAGGCGCTGGTGGTCAACTCGCTGCTCTCCGGCGACGCCGACGAGGGCGTGCTGTCCCGGGCCGCCGCGCTCGGCTGGGGCCAGCCGAGCCAGGTCCGGGTGGTGATGGGCTCGGCTCCGGACGGTGACAGCGAGCTGGTGGTCGAGGCGATCCGCCGGGCCGCCCGGTACGCCAAGCTGCACGTGCTGACCGGGGTGCTCGGCAAGCGCCTGGTGGTCGTGGTCGGCGGCGACAAGGAGCCGGTGCACGCGGCCCGGGCCCTGATCGGCCAGTTCGCGCCGGGACCGGTGGTGGTCGGCCCGACCGTCCCGGACCTGCTCTCGGCGACCCGCTCGGCACATGCGGCGGCGGCCGGTCTGCGGGCCTGCGCGGCCTGGCCGGACGCACCGCGCCCGGTGCTGGCCGACGACCTGCTGCCGGAGCGCGCGCTGGCCGGGGACCAGGCGGCCCGGCGCCAGCTGGTGGAGGAGATCTACACACCGCTGGACGAGGCGGGCTCGGCACTCCTGGAGACCTTGAGTGTCTACCTGGAGCAGGCCTCCTCCCTGGAGGGGGCCGCCCGGATGCTCTTCGTCCACCCCAACACGGTGCGCTACCGGCTCCGACGTGTGACCGACGTCACGGGCTACGCGCCGTCCGACGTACGTTCGGCGTTCACCCTGCGTATCGCACTGGCGCTGGGGCGCCTCACCGCCGCCGGAGAGTCAAGCTGAACGCGCTGTAGGGACCTTACAATCCCGGATGCTTTTCTTCGTTACCGTCGCCTACCCGCCCCCGGGCGCCTGGCGAGAGAGGGTTGAACCGTGCTCGTAATCGTCGCCCCTGGACAGGGTGCCCAGACCCCCGGTTTCCTCAGCCCCTGGCTGGAGCTCGACGGTGTCGCCGACCGCCTTCAGGGCTGGTCGGAGGTCGCCGGGCTCGACCTCGTGCGCGCCGGAACGGAGGCGGACGCCGAGGAGATCAAGGACACCGCCGTCGCCCAGCCGCTGCTGGTGGCGGCCGGTCTGGTGACCGCGCGGGCGCTGTTCCCGGACGAGGTCGCCGCCCGTGCGCTGGTCGGCGCGGTCGCCGGCCACAGCGTCGGCGAGATCACCGCGGCGGCCGGCGCCGGCGTGCTGAGCGCCCGCGACGCGCTGACCTTCGTGCGCGAGCGCAGCCTCGCCATGGCGGAGGCCGCCGCCGCCACCGAGACCGGCATGCTCGCCGTGCTCGGCGGCGACCAGGAGGTCGTCGCGGCGAAGCTCGCCGAGCACGGCCTGACCGCGGCCAACAACAACGGCGGCGGCCAGATCGTCGCGGCCGGCACCCTGCCGCAGCTGGACGCGCTGCGCGAGGACCCGCCGGCCGGTGCCCGGCTGGTCTCGCTGAAGGTGGCCGGCGCGTTCCACACCACCCACATGGCCCCCGGCGTCGAGCGGCTGGCCAAGCTGGCCCCGACCCTGCCGGTCGCCGACCCCCAGGTCGCGTACGTCTCCAACCAGGACGGCGAGGTGGTCACCTCCGGCACCGAGGTGCTGAACCGCCTGGTGTCGCAGGTCTCCAACCCGGTCCGCTGGGACCTCTGCATGGAGACCCTGCGCGGGCTGGGCGCGACCGCCGTCATCGAGCTCGCCCCGGCGGGCACCCTCACCGGACTGGTCAAGCGCAACCTCAAGGGCGTGGCGACGCTGGCCCTCAAGACCCCCGCCGACCTCGACAAGGCCCGCGAGCTCGTCGCGGAGCACGGCGGTCAGCAGCAGGAGCAGCAGGCATGAGCGACACCCCCCAGATCCGCCCGGTGACCGGTGCGCAGTTCTCGCGCATCCACGGTGTGGGCGGCTACCGCCCGGTCCGGGTGGTCCCGAACGCCGAGGTGCTGACCTGGATCGACTCCTCGGACGAGTGGATCCGCACCCGCAGCGGGATCGCCGAGCGCCGCTGGGCCGGCCCCGAGGAGTCGGTCGCCGAGATGTCGGTGCAGGCCGCCGGCAAGGCGATCGCCCAGGCCGGGATCGACCCGGCGCGGATCGGCGGTGTGATCGTCGCCACCGTCTCGCACCTCAAGCAGACCCCGGCCATCGCCACCGAGATCGCCGAGCGGCTCGGCTGCGGCACCGCCCCGGCCTTCGACATCTCGGCCGCCTGTGCCGGCTTCGGCTACGGCCTGGGCCTGGCCGACGGCATGATCCGCGGCGGCAGCGCCGAGTACGTGCTGGTCATCGGCGTGGAGCGGCTCAGCGACCTGACCGACACCTCGGACCGCTCGACCGCGTTCATCTTCGGCGACGGCGCCGGCGCCGCGATCGTCGGCCCGTCCGACACCCCCGGCATCGGCAAGGTCGTCTGGGGCTCGGACGGCTCGCAGAAGGACGTCATCTCGCAGACCCAGGCCTGGGACACCGCCTTCGCCAAGGAGGACGCCGTCAACGGCGCCGGCGAGGAGCTCAAGTGGCCCGCGCTGCGCATGGAGGGCCAGACGGTCTTCCGCTGGGCGGTCTGGGAGATGGCCAAGGTGGCCCAGCAGGCGCTGGACGCCGCCGGGATCACCGCCGACCAGCTCGGCGCGTTCATTCCGCACCAGGCCAACATGCGGATCACCGACGCCATGATCAAGGCGCTCAAGCTGCCCGCGTCGGTGCCGGTCGCCCGTGACATCACGGAGACCGGGAACACCTCCGCGGCCTCCATCCCGCTGGCGATGGAGCGCATGCTGGAGAGCGGTGAGGCCCGCAGCGGCGACCTCGCCCTGATCATCGGGTTCGGGGCGGGTCTCGTGTACGCCGCGGCAGTCGTTACGCTCCCCTAGGCGTTTTCGCCCGATCCACCCGCAAGCCTGCGTCCGTCCGCCGGGCGGCCGCATTCAACACCGAAGAGGAGCAGCCAGTATGGCTACCAAGGACGAGGTTCTGGAAGGTCTCGCCGAGATCGTCAACGAGATCGCCGGCATCCCGACCGAGGACGTCGAGCTCGACAAGTCCTTCACCGACGACCTGGACGTCGACTCGCTGTCCATGGTCGAGGTCGTCGTGGCCGCCGAGGAGCGCTTCGACGTCAAGATCCCGGACGACGAGGTCAAGAACCTGAAGACCGTCGGCGACGCCGTGGACTACATCCTCAGCCACGCCTGAGCGGTCGGCGCGTTCCACGCGTTCGACGCCTGACATCGGCCGGCTCCTGCGAGTCGGCCGACCCGCCGGCCGGGACGCCCCACCGGGCGCCCGGCCGGGCTCACCTTCGGCCGTCGCCGACCCCCGCACAACGTGAGAGAAGAAGATCCAGTGACTGTTGAGAACCGTACCGTGGTCGTCACGGGTATCGGCGCCTTCACGCCGCTGGGCGGCGACGCCGCCACCACCTGGGAGAACCTGGTCGCCGGGCGCTCCGGGGTGGCTGCCCTGACCGAGGAGTGGGCCGCGGACCTGCCCGTGCGGATCGCCGCGCGCACCGCCGTCGAGCCGGGCGAGATCCTGCCCCGGCCGCTGGCCCGCAAGCTGGACCGCTCGGCGCAGTTCGCGCTGATCGCGGCCCGCGAGGCCTGGGCCGACGCCGGCTACGAGACCCCGGCCACCGACGAGTCGTCCAAGCTGGCCCCGGAGCGCCTGGGCGCCGTGATCGCCTCCGGCATCGGCGGCGTGACCACCCTGCTCGACCAGTACGACGTGCTGAAGGAGAAGGGCGCCCGCAAGGTCTCCCCGCACACCGTCCCGATGCTGATGCCCAACTCCCCGGCGGCCAACGTCGGCCTGGAGGTCGGCGCCCGCGCGGGTGTGCACACCCCCGTCTCCGCCTGCGCCTCCGGCGCCGAGGCGATCGGCTACGCGATCGAGATGATCCGCAGCGGCCGCGCCGACGTCGTGGTGGCGGGCGGCACCGAGGCGGCGGTCCACCCGCTGCCGATCGCCGCGTTCGCCAACATGATGGCGATGTCCAAGAACAACGACGAGCCGCAGCGCGCCTCGCGCCCCTACGACAAGGCCCGGGACGGCTTCGTGCTGGGCGAGGGCGCCGGCGTGGTCGTGCTGGAGTCGGTGGAGCACGCCGAGGCCCGCGGCGCCCGGATCTACTGCGAGGCGGTGGGCCAGGGCCTGTCCTCGGACGCCCACCACATCGCCCAGCCCGAGCCGACCGGCGCCGGCGTGGCCCGCGCGCTGGCCGACCTGTTCGACCGCAACGAGCTGGACAAGGCCGAGATCGTGCACGTCAACGCGCACGCCACCTCGACCCCCCAGGGTGACACCGCCGAGCTGAAGGCGCTGCGCAAGGAGCTGGGCGACGACCTCGACCACATCGCGGTCTCGGCCACCAAGTCGATGACCGGTCACCTGCTGGGCGGCGCCGGCGGCATCGAGACCGTCGCCACCGTGCTGGCGCTGTACCACCGCATCGCCCCGCCGACCATCAACGTCGAGGAGCTGGACGAGGACGTCGACGCGGACATCGTCCGCGACGAGGCCCGCAAGCTGCCCGAGGGCCGGATCGCCGCGCTGAACAACTCGTTCGGCTTCGGCGGCCACAACGTGGTGCTGGCCTTCCGCACCCGCTGACCCGGGCCGCACCCGCCGTACGCACCGCACGCACCGCAGGCACCGCACGCAACGGGAGAGGGGTCCGGCGCAGAAAGCGGGGGCCGGGCCCCCCACCC
>NZ_JBHYUU010000139.1:0-22362 GCF_042749955.1 Kitasatospora sp. NPDC059462
GGCCCTCGCCGCCTGCGGCACCGCGAACGGCGCGCTCCGGCCGGAGCCGAGCACCTCCGCCCCGGCCTCCCCGGCGCCCGCGCCGTCCGCGCCGTCCGCTCCGGCCCCCCGGCCCACCCCGAGCCCGGCCTCCACCCCGCCGCCGACGGCCGCCCCGCCGACGGCCACGGCCCCCGGCAGCGGCGCCCCCGCCCCCGTCGTCCGCTCCACCGCCTCCGGCGGCCGGACCGTCGCGCTCACCTTCGACGACGGCCCCGGCCCGGCCACCGGCCAGGTGCTGGACCTGCTCGCCCAGTACGGCGCCAGGGCCACGTTCTGCCTGATCGGCAGGCAGGCCGTCGCCGACCCGGCCACCGTGAAGCGGATCCTCGCCGCCGGCCACCGGCTCTGCGACCACACCGTGGACCACCCGCAGCCCTTCGCCGCGCTCCCCCACGACCGCGCCGTCCAGGAGATCGCCGACGGCCGGCGGATGATCGTCCAGGCCGGCGGCCCGGACACCGAGGTCGGGTGGTTCCGCGCCCCGGGCGGCGCGTTCACCCCCGACAACCGGGCGATCGCCGCCGACCATGGCCTGCGCCCGCTCGGCTGGTCGGTCGACCCGCGCGACTGGTCCCGCCCGGGCACGACGGCGATCGTCTCCGCCGTGCAGGACCGGCTCAGGCCGGGCGGCGTGGTCCTGCTGCACGACGGCGGCGGCGACCGCACCCAGACCGTCGCCGCGCTGCGGCAGCTGCTCCCCTGGCTGACCGCCCAGGGCTACCGCTTCGACTTCCCCGCCAACTGAGCCTCCGGCCAAGCCTCTAGACTCGTCGGCCATGGCCACCGATCACCCCACCGCCCTCGGACCGCGCCTGAGCAGCGGTCGGATCGTCGGACTCGTCCTGATCTCCGCGTTCACCGCGACGGCCGGATGGCTCACCGCCACCGGCTTCGTCCGCGCCTACGCCGCCGACGCCTGCGGCCCCGAGCAGCGGTGCAACGGCCTCGGCACCGCCGGGTACCTGGCCGGCGGCATCCTGCTCTGGCTGCTGTGCCTGGTGGCCACCGCCACCACCGCGCACGGCGACGCCCCCACCACCGAGCCCTCGGCCACCTCCGACCGGGGCGTCCTGCTGGGCTGCCTCGCCCTCGGCCTGCTCGGCGCGGCCCTCGCCGACGGCTCCCTCCGCCCCTGGCTGCTCGTCCCCGTCGTCCCGCTCGCCCTGCTCACCGCCGTCCTCGACCGGCACGGCGCCCGCCGCTGGCGCGCCTTCCGGCTGGAGACCCGGCACCGCGCCGAGCAGCAGGGCCGCCTGGAGCAGTACGGCATCACCGTCCCCGCCCGGGTCACCGACCTCGTCCCCACCGGCGCCGTCTCGGCCGAGCTCCCCGAACTGCGCGTCACCGTCGGGTTCACCACCACCGACGGCGCCCCCCGCACCGCCACCGTCACCGACACCTTCCCCGCCCACGTGACCCCCCGCCGCGGCGGCCCCGCCGAGGTCCGCTACGACCCCGCCGACCCGGAGAACACCCGGGTCTCCTTCACCGCCGCCCCGCAGGACGCCGCCCCTCCCGCCCCCGACCTGGAGGTGGTCGCCGCCCTGGAACGCCTGGCCGCCCTCCACCGCGACGGCGCCCTCGACACCGCCGAGTTCACCGCCGCCAAGGCCCGCCTCCTGGGGACCGGGCTCAGCGCAGGGGCCAACGGGGGTCGATGACCGCCTCCGGGTCCTTGCCCCGGCGCAGCCAGGCCTGGAGGTCCTCGGCCCAGGCCCGGTGCCAGTCGACCTGGCGGGCGTGGAGCTCGGCCGGCGGGAGGTCGCCGACCCGCTCGGGGTAGCGCTCGGCGAGGGCGACGGCGACCCGTACGGCGGCGAGCGCGTCGCTGCCGGCCTCGTGGGCGTCGGTCAGCTCGACGCCGTACACCTCGCAGACCCGCTGGAGGGTGCGGGAGCCCTTGCGGTACTTGTCCACGGCGCGGTCGATGACCAGCGCGTCGAGCACCGGCGCGACCGGTCCCCCGAGGCGCTCGGCGAGCACCGGCAGGCCGTGCCGGCGCAGCTCGGCGTCGAGCAGCGAGAGGTCGAAGGGCGCGTTGAAGGCGACCACCGGCCGCCCGTCGGCGAGGCGTTCGCACAGCGCCGCGGCTATCTCGTCCACCGCCTCCTTGGCCGGCCGCCCCTTGGCCCGGGCCAGGTCGTCGCCGATCCCGTGGATCGCCGCCGCCTCGGCGGGGATCGGGACCCCCGGATCGAGCAGCCAGCCGGTGGCGCCCAGCCGGCGGTCCCCGACGGTGTCCACGAGGGCGGCCGTGACGATGCGGTCCACGGCCGGGTCGGTGCCCGTGGTCTCCAGGTCGAAGCCGACCAGTGGCTGCTGCCACCAGCTCATAGGGGTGTGTCCTTCCGTCCTCTGGGTCGAAGCAGCCCCTATCATCACCCGCCCCTCCGACAATCCGGCCGGTGGGGGGCTCGGCGCCCGCCTCCGGAGAGCCGGCGCCCCACCGCCGTCGCCGGCCCCGCCGCGCCGCCGGCCGGCCGGCCCGGGGCGGTGTCCGGGTGTCCGGGACGGGGCCGGGCTGTTGAAGCGGACACGACGGAGCGGATTAGGTGGCAGCAGACACCCACCCGCCCCGGGTGGACGACGAAGGGACAGGCACACATGCGCACACGTCTCCTGCTCTCCGGCGCGGCCCTGACGGCCGCCGCCCTGCTGGGCACCACCGCCGCCACCGCCCAGGCCGCCGCGGGCGACACGACCGGCTCCGCCGCGAGCGTCGCGGCGGGCTGCTGGAAGAAGACCGGCCGCTTCGCCAAGTCGGCCTGCATCGAGCTGCGGGACTCCTACGCCGGTGAGGCCCAGTGCCGCTCGGCCGGCGGCGGCCAGGACGACCTCTGGGTCCGGGTGCCCTGACCGGCGGCACCCGGCCGGGGCCGGGGCCGGCGGGGATGCGGCAGGGGGGCGGCGACCGGGGGGCCGTCGACGCCGCCGCGGGGGATCCCCGTCCAGGCCCCCTCCCGGCCGCCCCGCGCCCGCCGCCTCCGCCGCGAGGCGGGAGCGCCCCCCGGGGGAGGCGGCGGTCAGGAGACCGGCCGGGAGTCCGCCCAGACGCCCTCGAACTCCTCGCGGTAGACCTCCAGCAGCCCGGCGTCCGTGCCGCCCGGCTGCTGGCCGGCGCCGCCGCGCAGGACGAGGGCGGGCGACTCCATGCCGCGGGCCCGGCGCAGGTAGGGCTGGACGACGCCGAGGTCGCGGGTCTGGCGGCGGCCCCCGGCGCCCGGGGCGGCGGACGGCACGCCCTCGACCAGGTAGGCGGTGAAGCGCGGGGTCTCGTCGAACACCCGGATCTCGAAGCCGCCCTGGTCGCGCAGCGCGGCGCGGACCCGGCGCACGTGCAGGATGTTCATCTGGATGGAGCGGCCGAGCTCGCCGCGCCCGAGGCCCAGCTCGCGCTCGCGGCGGCGGACGGCGCTGCTGGCCGGGTTGAGGAAGAGCAGCCGGACCCGGCAGCCGTCGGTGGCGAGCCGCACCAGCCGCTTGCCGGTGTAGTTCTGGCAGAGCATGCCGAGGCCGATGCCGAGCGCGTCCAGCCGCCGGGCGCCGTCGAGGAGGTCCTCCACCGGCAGGTCGCGCTGGAGCCGGACCCGGTCGGGGTGGACGGCGACGACGTCCGCGTACCGGCCGGCGACCAGGGACTCGACGACGTCCGCGGGCACGGCGCCGGCGCCGCCGTCGAGCAGGGCGAGCAGCCGGGCGGAGGCCCGTTCGGTCTGGGCGAGCACGGTCGGGGTGAGGACGCGGTTGCGGGAGACGACGTGCCGGGCGACCTCCAGCTCGTCGAGGGCCAGCTCGATCTCCCGGCGGTCGGCCAGGTAGGGCTCGAAGCACGGCCAGTGCTGGACCATCAGTTCGCGCAGCTGCGGCAGGGTGAGGAAGACCAGCGGGTCGTCGTCGGCCGGGTCGAGGAGGTAGCCCTTGCGCCGGCTCACCTCGCGCACGGCGCCGGCCCGGTGCGCCCACTCCTCGCCGGCCGGGCCGGCCGCGGCGGTGACCCAGTCCTCGCCGTGGGCGGGCGCGTAGATCGGGTGCAGCACCTCGTCGACGAGCGAGCGCAGCCGCTGCTCGACCAGGTTGAGCCAGACGTAGGCGCGCCCGGAGAGACGGACGCGCTGGTAGGCGTCCTCCCACTCGGCGCCGGACCAGGCGAGCGCGGGGACCTCGACCGGCCCGCCCTGGGCCGGGACGAGCGAGCGTCCGCCGGTCAGGGCCGGCCGCATGACCACCGTCGGCGCCTCGCTGCGGGCGCTGCCCCGGTCGGGGCCGCCGGGCCCACCGCCACGGCCGCCGGCGGGGAACACCATGCGCCACCTCACCTGGTTCCTGCTGGGAGCCGCCCGGGGCCGCTCGGAGCTGTCTGCCTGCCGTCCGGCCGGTCGACGGCGCGGCGCGCCGCCCGACGCACCGGCGGTTCGCCGCCGGTTCGCCTGATGGACCGCCACGGGCCCCGGACGGCCGGACGATCAAGGGTACTGCCCGCCGCGAACCGCCCGCAGCCGGTTGGAGCACGGCAGCGGCCGGCCGCGGCGGTCCGCCGTGGCCGTCCCGTCCGCCCCACACGCCCCGGGAGCCCCACGACGGTGACGTGACACCCCCCGGGGCGCCGTGGGGACACCCGTTCGGGCGAACACGGCGCAAATGGCCCCGCCGTCGGGGAAGGCGTCGGGGAGTATGCGGACTGTGCCACGCCCGTGTGCCGTACGTCACGACCCCCGGCCGGTCCGCCCCGCGGTCCGGCCCCGACCATCGGACCGCCCGTCAGCTCTCCTTCTGCGTGAGGAAGTCGAGGAACCATGCAGGTCTGGCCAGGGACCCCCTACCCGCTCGGCGCCACCTACGACGGGGCCGGCACCAACTTCGCGGTCTTCTCGGAGAGCGCCGACCGGATCGAGCTCTGCCTGCTCGACGAGGACGGTTCGGAGACGGCCGTCGAACTGCGCGAGACCGACGCCTTCGTCCGGCACGCCTACCTCCCCGGCGTCCAGCCCGGCCGGCGCTACGGCTTCCGCGTCCACGGCCCGTACAACCCGGGCCTCGGCCAGCGGCACAACAGCGCCAAACTGCTGCTGGACCCGTACGCCAAGGCGATGAGCGGCCACATCGACTGGGACGAGTCCGTCTACGGCTACCACTTCGGCGCCCCCGAGCGCCGCAACGACCTCGACTCCGCCCCGCACACCATGCACTCGGTGGTGATCAACCCGTACTTCGACTGGGGCACCGACCGCCCGCCGCGCACCGACTACCACCGCACCGTGCTCTACGAGGCCCACGTGAAGGGCCTGACCGAGCTGCACCCGGGGATTCCCGAGGAGATCCGCGGCACCTACGCGGGCGTCGCCCACCCCGCCGTGATCGAGCACCTCGCCAAGCTCGGGGTCACCGCGATCGAGCTGATGCCGGTGCACCAGTTCGTCCGCGACCACCGGCTGCGCGACCTCGGCCTGGCGAACTACTGGGGCTACAACACCGTCGGCTTCTTCGCCCCGCACTCCTCGTACTCCTCCACCGGCGACCGCGGCCAGCAGGTGCAGGAGTTCAAGTCGATGGTCAAGGCCCTGCACGCGGCCGGCATCGAGGTCATCCTCGACGTCGTCTACAACCACACCGCCGAGGGCAACCACCTCGGCCCCACGCTCTCGCTGCGCGGCCTGGACAACGTGTCCTACTACCGCCTCGCCCGGGACCAGCGGTTCTACGAGGACACCACCGGCACCGGCAACAGCCTGCTGATGCGCAGCCCGCACGTGCTCCAGCTGATCATGGACTCGCTGCGCTACTGGGTCACCGAGATGCACGTGGACGGCTTCCGCTTCGACCTCGCCGCCACCCTCGCCCGGCAGTTCCACGAGGTGGACCGGCTCTCCTCGTTCTTCGACCTCGTCCAGCAGGACCCGGTGGTCTCCCAGGCCAAGCTGATCGCGGAGCCCTGGGACCTCGGCGAGGGCGGCTACCAGGTCGGCAACTTCCCGCCGCTGTGGACGGAGTGGAACGGCATGTACCGGGACACCGTGCGCGACCTGTGGCGCGGGGAGAACGCCACCCTCGCCGAGTTCGGCTCCCGGCTCACCGGCTCCTCCGACCTCTACCAGGACGACGGCCGCCGCCCGATCGCCTCGATCAACTTCGTCACCTGCCACGACGGCTTCACCCTGCGCGACCTGGTCTCCTACAACGAGAAGCACAACGAGGCCAACGGCGAGGGCAACCGGGACGGCGAGTCCTTCAACCGCTCCTGGAACTGCGGCACCGAGGGGCCCACCGACGACCCGGCCGTCGAGGAGCTGCGGGCGCGCCAGCAGCGCAACTTCCTCGCCACCCTGATGCTCTCCCAGGGCGTGCCGATGCTCTCCCACGGCGACGAGTTCGGCCGCACCCAGCAGGGCAACAACAACGCCTACTGCCAGGACAACGAGCTGACCTGGGTGCACTGGCCGCAGGACGACGGGGCGCGGACCGGGCTGCTGGAGTTCACCCAGCGGATGGTCTGGCTGCGCCGCGACCACCCGGTGTTCCGGCGCCGGCGCTTCTTCCACGGCCGCCCGGTCCCGGGCCGGCCCGCCGGGGAGGGCGGGGGCGGGGGCGAGTACGAGGACCTCACCGACATCGCCTGGTTCACCCCCGCCGGGGAGGAGATGACCAAGCGCAACTGGGGCGCCAGCTACGCCAAGTCGCTCACCGTGTTCCTGAACGGCTACGCCATCTCGGAGCCGGACCGGCGCGGCGGGCGGATCGTCGACGACTCCTTCCTGCTGATGTTCAACGCGCACTTCGAGCAGTTGGAGTTCACCGTCCCGGCCGGGCACGGGCAGGAGTGGCAGGTGGTGGTGGACACCGCCCGCCCGCAGCTGCCGCCGCCCGGCTCCGGCACCAGGGTCAAGGCCGGGGACACCCTCTGGCTCACCGACCGCTCGCTGATGGTGCTGCAGCGTCCCGCCTGAGCCACGGCGGTGTCCCGGTTCGCCGGCGGACCTTGCGCACCGGCCGTCGCACGGGCCACGGTGGTCCCCGGAAGGACCCGGGGACCGAGGGGGCGGCTGGCATGGCGGGCGATCATCCGAGCGCGACGGAGTTCCTCCTGGGGACGCTGCTCTCCCTCCCCGGCCGGATCGCGGACGCGACGATCCTCCGCCCGCCCCCGTACCGGTGGGTGCTCTCCCGCGCCGGCACCCCGCAGGCGCGGGCCGCCCTGGCCGCCGAGCGCGCCGTCATCGAGGGCCTGATCGCACGGCTCGGCGCGGTCGACGGGGTGGTCCACGTCGTCACCCAGGTGGACGACCGCCGGATCACTCCCGAGCGCGGGCTCGACCCCGGCCGCCGGCTGGAGCTGGTCTGCCAGCTCGCCGCGACCGCCTACTTCGCCACCGCCCTGGACGTCCCGGAGCTGCTGCGCCGGATCGACGCCGCGCAGGTCGCCGACTGGGGCAGCGGGCTGTACCACGATCCCCGGCGACCGCACCCGCCCGGCTCGGTCGCCGACGCGCTCTCGTACTACCGGCACGGCGGCCGCCATCCGGACGGCTCGCCGCGCGACAGCCCCCGGCTGTACGCCCTGGGCACGACCCTGACCTGGGACGAGCCGGACCGGCCGCCGGTTGCCGAGCCGAACGCGACGATGTTCAACAGCGCGTTCTCGCAGTACACCCGGGACCCGGCGGCCGCCGCCCTGGTGGAGGCCGCCCGTGCCGAGCGGGGCCTGGTCCTGCGCCTGTCCCGCTCCGGGGCCGGCGGCCCGCAGCGCCCGGGCTACTTCACGGTGCCCCGGGGGTGGCGGCGCCGGGGCCGCTGAGCACCCCCGACGCCCACCGCTCACCTGTTCGGATCAGCAACGGGTCTTGCCCCCGCGCCCCGCCGGGTAGGCATGGAGGCATGACCAACGCCGCCGAGCCCGCGCAGCCCCGCCCGGCCGCCTCCGTCCCGTCGTTCGACCCCTCCCGCCGGCCGACCACCGCCCGGAGCGTCGCCCCCGCCACCGTGCCGAGCGCCTCGTACCGCCTCCAGCTCCAGCCCGGCTTCACCCTGCACGACGCCACCGCCGCCGTCCCCTACCTGGCCGCCCTCGGCGTCTCCCACCTGCACCTCTCCCCGCTGCTGGAGCCCGTGCCGGGCTCCGCCCACGGCTACGACACCGTCGACCACGGCCGGGTCGCCGAGCAGCTCGGCGGCGAGCCGGCGCTGCGCGCGCTGGCCGCCGAGGCGCACCGGCACGGCCTGCGGCTGCTCGCCGACGTGGTGCCCAACCACATGGCCGTGCCCGCCCCCGAGCACCTCAACCGGCCGCTCTGGCAGGTCCTGCGGGACGGCCCCGACTCGCCGTACGCCCGCTGGTTCGACATCGACTGGCAGGCCCTGCCCGGACCGCCGGACGCCCCCGGGCACGGCCGGGTGCTGCTGCCGCTGCTCGGCGACCGGCTCGGCGCCGTCCTCGACCAGCTCGCCGTGGACGGCGACACGCTCCGCTACCACGACCACGTGCTGCCGCTGCGCCCCGGCACCGAGCACCTCCCGCTGCCCGACCTGCTCGCCCGCCAGTGGTACCGCCTGGCGTGGTGGCGGCTGGCCCGCACCGAGCTGAACTACCGGCGGTTCTTCACCGTCAACGAGCTGATCGCGGTCCGGGTCGAGGACCCGGAGGTGTTCGAGGCCACTCACGGCGTGCTGCTGCGGCTGCACCGCGAGGGCGTGCTGGACGGCTTCCGGATCGACCACCCGGACGGGCTCGCCGACCCGCGCGGCTACCTGGAGCGGCTCGCCGGGGCCACCGGCGGCACGTACACGGTCGTCGAGAAGATCCTCACCGGCGACGAGCGGCTGCCCGCCGACTGGCCGTGCGCCGGCACCACCGGCTACGACGCGCTGCGCCGGATCGACGGCGTGCTCACCGACCACGCGGGCGCCTGCCGGCTCGCCGGGGCGTACGAGGCGTTCCTCACCGGCGCTCCCCCGGGCGGCGAGCCCTGCGCCGACCCGCACCCGGCGCTGGCCGCCGCCCGGCGCGGGCGGGCCGACATGACCGGGCCCGAGGGCGAGCTGGCCGCCGAGGTGGAGCGGCTGGTGCGCCTCGCCGTCCGGCTCGGCGCCGCCGACCCGGTGCACGCCGACCACCCGCCGTGGCGGCTGCGCGCCGCACTGCGCCGGCTGCTCACCGGCTACCCCGCCTACCGGCCCTACGCGCGGCCCGGGGAGCCGCTGCCGCAGGCCTCCGCCGCCCAGTTGCACGAGGCGCTCGCCTCCGACGGCGAGCCCACCGACGCCACCGACCGCTTCGTCGCCGCCCTCGCCGAGGGCGCGCTCGGGCGCGGCCCCGAGCAGGACGAGTTCGCCGTCCGCTTCGCGCAGACCGCCGCCGCCGTCGCCGCCAAGGGCGTCGAGGACACCGCCTTCTACCGGTGGAACGCGCTGCTGAGCCTCAACGAGGTCGGCGGCGAGCCCGCCCGGCCCGGGGTGCGGCCGGAGGACTTCCACGCCTGGTGCCACTACGTCGAACGGCACTGGCCGCACACCATGACGGCGCTCTCCACCCACGACACCAAGCGCAGCGCCGACGCCCGCGCCCGGCTCGCCGTCCTGGCCGAGCAGCCCGAGGCCTGGGCCGCCGAGGCCGCCGCCTGGTCCACCGCGGCCGGGGGCGGGGGCGGGGCCGGGGGCGGGGGCGGGGCCGGGGCCCGCTTCGACCCCGACAGCGACTGGCTGCTCTGGCAGACCCTGGTCGCCGCCTGGCCGGCCACCCCCGAACGGCTGGTCGCCGCGGTGCTCAAGGCCGCCCGGGAGGCCAAGCTCCACACCTCGTGGACGACCCAGAACGTCCGCTTCGAACGCGCCCTCGCCGACCGCGTGCACGCCGTCTTCGGCCACCCCGGGCTGCTCCCCCGGATCGAGGGGTACGTGGCCGCGCTCGCCCCGTACGCCCGGTCCAACACGCTGGCCGCCGCCCTGCTGCACCTCACCGTGCCCGGTGTGCCCGACCTCTACCAGGGCAGCGAGGAGCCGCTGTACACCCTGGTCGACCCGGACAACCGGCGCGCCGTCGACCTCGGGGCGCTGGCCGTGCGGCTCACCGACTCCGCCACCGCCCGGCCCGGCGACCTCGCGCGCGAGAAGCTGCACCTCACCACGACCGCCCTGCACCTGCGCCGCGCCCACCCGCTGGGCACCCACCGGCCGCTCACCGCCGTCGGCCCGGCCGCCGGGCACCTGCTCGCCTTCGGGCGCGGCCCGGACGTCCTCACCGCCGTCACCCGCCTGCCGTACGGACTCGCCCGCGCCGGCGGCTGGCGCGGCACCGAACTGCACCTGCCCGCCGGGGACGCGTGGACGGACGCGCTGACCTCGCGCCGGTTCGCCTCCGGCCCCGTCCGGCTGAAGGACCTGATGGCCGACCTTCCGGTGGCCCTGCTGACCAGGAGGGGCGCCGCATGAGGCACGAGGTCTGGGCGCCGTACGCCGCCGAGCGGGTCGAGGTGGCCGTCGACGGCGCCCACCACCCGCTGGCCCGGGACGACGCCCGCGCCGGGTGGTGGCACGGCGAGGCACCCGACGGGGACTACGCGTTCGTGCTGGACGGCGGCCGCCCGCTGCCCGACCCCCGCTCGCCCCGGCAGCCGCACGGCCCCGACGGCCCCAGCCGCGCCGTCGACCACGCCGCGTTCAACTGGTCGCAGACCGACTGGCGCGGGCGCCCGCTCGCCGGAGCCGTCCTGTACGAGCTGCACATCGGCACCTTCACCGCCGCCGGCACCTTCGACGCGGCGGCCGAACGCCTGGACCACCTCGTCGAGTTGGGCATCGACTTCGTGGAGCTGATGCCACTCTGCCCGTTCCCCGGCAAGCACGGCTGGGGGTACGACGGCGTCTCGCTCTGGGCCGTGCACGAGCCCTACGGCGGACCGGAGGGCCTGAAGCGCTTCGTCGACGCCGCGCACCGCAAGGGCCTCGGCGTCGTGCTCGACGTGGTGCACAACCACCTCGGCCCGGCCGGCAACTACCTGCCGATGTTCGGCCCGTACTTCACCGACCGCCACCACACCCCGTGGGGCTCGGCGGTCAACCTGGACGCACCGGGGTCGGACGAGGTGCGCGGCTATCTGATCGGCAGCGCGCTCGCCTGGCTGCGCGACTACCGGATCGACGGCCTGCGGCTGGACGCCGTGCACGCCCTCGCCGACGACCGGGCCGTGCACTTCCTGGAGGAACTCGCCCGGGAGGTCGACCGGTTGGCGGTGACGACGAACCGCCCGCTGTTCCTGGTCGCCGAGTCCGACCTCAACGACCCGCGCACCACCACCCCGCGCGAGGCCGGCGGACAGGGCCTCGCCGCCCAGTGGAGCGACGACTTCCATCACGCCCTGCACTGCGCCCTCACCGGCGAATCCCAGGGCTACTACGGGGACTTCGCCGCCGCCCCGCTCGCCGCCGTCGCCAGGACCCTGACCCGGGGCTACTTCCACGACGGCAGCTGGTCCTCGTTCCGCGGCCGCCACCACGGCCGGCCGTTCCCGGCCGCGCACGGGGAGCGGCTGCTCGGCTACCTGCAGACCCACGACCAGATCGGCAACCGGGCCCTGGGTGACCGGATCTCCACCAGCCTCTCCCCCGGCCGGCTCGCCTGCGGTGCCGCGCTGGTGCTCACCTCGCCGTTCACGCCGATGCTGTTCATGGGCGAGGAGTGGGGAGCCGCCACCCCCTGGCAGTACTTCACCGACCACACCGACCCCAACCTCGCCGAGGCCGTCCGCCGGGGCCGGCGCCGGGAGTTCGCCGAACACGGCTGGGCGGCGGAGGCGGTGCCGGACCCGCAGGAGCCGGCCACCGTGCTGCGCTCCGTCCTCGACTGGACCGAGCCGAGGCGCGCTCCGCACGCCGGACTGCTGGAGTGGTACCGGGAGTTGATCCGGCTGCGCCGGGCCTGCCCGGAGCTGTCGGATCCCGACCTGGCGGCGGTGCGGGTGGACACCGACGAGGCCGCCGGATGGCTGGTGGTCCACCGGGGCCCCTACCGGGTGGCCGTCAACCTCGGCGCGGCGGCCGTCGCGCTGCCACGGGAGGGGGAGGTGGTCGCGGCGTTCGGGAGGACCGAGTCCACCGGACGGCGCCTCACACTCTCCCCCGACTCCGTGGCGATCCAGCGCGTGTGACCGGCCGTCACTGGACGAAGGTGGCGATCCGGTCCCGCAGTCCGTGCGCGTCCAGGCCGTAGGCGGCCAGGTGCTCCGGGACCGAGCCGTACTGCCGGTGCTCGCCGCGCGGTACCCCGAGCGACAGCAGCCGGTGCGGGCGGTCGGCGAGCGCCTCGTGCGCCTCCTGGGCGGAGGTCCCGGCCAGGTACGGCTCGACCAGCACCACGTTCGCGTTCGCCTCGGTGGCGGCCCGCAGCGCGGCGCCGTCGAACGGCCGGACGGTCGCCGCGTACAGCACGGTGACGTCCAGGTTCCCGGTGGCGGCGAGCACGGCGTCCAGCATCGGGCCGACCGCGAGCACGGTGCCGCGGCTGCCGCGCCGGACCACGGTGAAGCGGCCCGGCTCGATCGCGGTGGCGTGCTCGTTGCGGTGGTCGGAGAGGCGGACGTACACCTTGCGGTCGCCGTCGGCCGCCGCGTGGCGCAGCAACTGCTCCGCCTCGTCCGGGTGGCCGGGCACGTGCACCGTCCAGTCGGGCAGCGTGTCCAGCAGCGCGACGTCGCCCGGCGCCATGTGGGTGCGGCCGCCGGCGGGCCAGTCGTACGAGCCTCCCGCGCTCACCAGCACGGCGCCGACGCCCTGGTGGCCGAGGTCCAGCTTCACCTGCTCGAAGGGGCGTTCGACGAGGAAGCTGGCGAAGGTGTGGGCGATCGGGCGCAGCCCGGTGAAGGCCAGTCCGGCGGCGGCGCCGATCAGCAGCTGCTCGCGGATGCCGACGTTGATCAGCCGGTCCGGGTGGCGCTCGGCGGCGGCGTCGAAGCTCGCGGCGCTGATGTCGGCCAGGACGACGGCGAGGCGCGGGTCCTCGTCCAGCAGCCGGGAGGTGGTCTCGATGAAGCGCTCGCGCATGGTTTCCACGGTTCTGGTGCCTCTCTTCGGCTCAGGAGTTCTTCGACTCGACGCGGGCCACCACGACCCGCGGGCGGCCCGGGTGCTCGACGGTGTACGCGGCGTACAGCGCTTCGTGGTCGCGGCCGTCGACCGTCTCCACCGACCAGCCCTCGGCGGCGAAGCGCGCCGCGATGCCGCCCCGCCAGCCGTGGGTGGCGGAGGAGTTGTCGATCACCAGGGCGTGCAGCCGGTCCAGCCCGTAGGCCCCGGCGAAGGCCACCGCCTCGTGGTTGGAGCCCTCGTCGAACTCGGCGTCCCCGATCAGCACCCAGACCGCCGGGTCGGCGAGCCCCTGGGCCCGCAGGCCGAGTGCCGTGCCGACGGCGATCGGCAGGCCGTGGCCGAGCGAGCCGGAGCTGATCTCCACACCGGGGACCAGCATCCGGTCCGGGTGGTGGCCGAGCGGCGAGTCGTAGGCGCCGAAGCTCGGCAGCACCGCCGGGTCGATGAAGCCCTTGGCGGCGAGGACGGCGTAGTACGCCATCGGGCCGTGGCCCTTGGAGAGCAGGAAGCGGTCCCGGTCCTGCGCGTCGGCGGTGGCCGGGGTGACCCGCAGGACGCGGTCGTAGAGCACCCACAGTGCGTCCAGGGTGGAGGTGGCGGCCGGACCGTGCTTCTCGTCGCCGGTCATCAGGGCCATCAGGCCCGGCAGCTCGGCGAAGCCGAGGGGGGCGGGGGTCGTCGTCTTCATGCCCTCGATGCTGCTACTTGAAGTCGACTTCAAGTCAAGCGCTACAGTGACCCCATGAGCGCCCACGGTCCCAGCAGGCACGATCTCCTCACCATCGGCCAACTCGCCGACCGCAGCGGCCTCGCCGCCTCCGCCCTGCGGTACTACGAGAAGCTGGGCCTGATCCACGCCACCCGCACCACCGGCAACCAGCGCCGCTACACCCGCGGCACCCTGCGCCGGATCGCCTTCGTCCGGGCCGCCCAGCGGGTCGGCCTGTCGCTCGACGAGGCGAAGGTCGCCCTGGACCGCCTCCCCGAGCACCGCGCCCCCAGCGGCACCGAGTGGGACGGCGTCGCCCAGTCCTGGCAGAGCCGGATCGACGAGCAGATCGCGGAGTTGGAGCGGCTGAAGGCCAAGCTCACCGGCTGCATCGGCTGCGGCTGTCTCTCCCTCACCCGCTGCGCCCTCTACAACGCCGCCGACCGCGCCGGCGCCGCCGGCCCGGGCGCCCGCTACCTGCTGACCCGCGACCCCGCCACCGGCCCGGAACCGACGGCGGGCGACTTCACGGAGTGACCCTTCCCCCGGACCTCTTCCTCTGCATCGAAGTCGCCGACGGCCTCACCGGCGACACCCCCGCCCGGGCCCGAGCACTTCCCTGCGCCCCGCCGGATGCATCCGGCGGGGCGCAGGGAACCCGTGCCGACGAGCCGGGCCGGCACAGGAAGTCGGCGTGGCCGACTTCCTGCGCCGGGGTCGCCGCGGTCGTCAGGGGGTCCGGTCGTGGGAGCGCAGGGCGAGGCCGAGGCCGGTGGCGGCCGCCAGGATGCCGAGCAGGGCCACCGGGCGGGACCACTCGCCCGCTCCGGTGTCGGTGAGCGCCACCGGGAGGACGAGGGCCGAGGCCGCCAGGGCGGCGAGGGCGTGGGTGCGGTGCGGGCGGCGGCGGCCGGGGCCGAAGGCGTCGACGAGCAGGAGGTAGGCGGTCAGCAGCACCGCCACGGCGGCGCCCCGCCAGAGGCCGGGCTCGCCGATCGCGGCGAGCAGGACGCAGCCGGTCGCCAGCACGGTGGTGCGGCGGGTGGCCAGCCGGGCGAGTGCGGTGGTGGGGCGGCGTTCCGGCTCGGGCGGCGGCGGGGCGGCCCAGGTGGCCACGGCGAGCAGCGCCACCAGTCCGATCGGCCCGACCAGGGCGGCCGCGCCGTCGTCGGCCCCGACCCCGGCCGAAGCCAGCAGCAGGGCGTCGGCGACGACGCACAGGAGGACCCTCTCCCACCGGTTCGTCATCGGGAGCCCCCCGCGATCCGGCGGCGCAGCAGCGGCGCGAGGGCGAGGTCCAGGGCCTCGCCGGGGACGTAGCGGGCGACCGGCACGCCGCGCCCGCGCAGGGCGGCACGCATCGCCTCGCGCTCGGCGCGCCAGAGCCGCAGGGCGATCGCACCCACCTCGTCGTCCGGCTCGACCACGGGCTCGCCGGCCGGGATCTCCACCACGACCAGCGGGTTGCCGTGGTCGCCGATGCGGCCGAGCACCTCCAGGATCCGCTGGTCGGTGAGCGGGGTGAACGCGTAGACCAGGGCGTGGCCCGGCAGGGCGGGCAGCGGCAGCCGGGGCAGTGCAGGCCCGCGGTGGACGCGGTCCTGGCGCACCTCCAGCACGCTCTCGACCATCCGGTAGAGCTGGCGGTCGCCGGTGGCGGCGGTGAGCCAGCGCAGCCGGCCGCCGACCGTGACCAGGCCGACCCGGTCGTGGCGGCGCAGGTAGGCGCGGGTCAGTCCGGCGGCCGCGCGCAGGCTCTCGTCCAGGCTGGACAGCCCGGTGACCGGGTCGTGGATGTCGTCGAGGGTGTCCAGCAGGACGACGGCGTCGGAGGCCCGCTCGGCGGCGAACTGGTTGATCTGGATGCTGCCCCGGCGGGTGGTGGAGGGCCAGTGGATGCGCCGCTGGCGTTCGCCGTGGACGTGCGGGCGCACGCCGGTCACCTCGACGCCCGCGCCGTCGTGGCGGGTCGTGTGCTCGCCGATCCGCTCGGGCAGCCGGACCGGGATCGGGGTGAGCCGGGCCGTCGCGGGCACCGGGAAGACGTCCGCGGTGCCGAGGTCGGTGCGCAGGGTGCGGCGGGCGAGGGAGCCGACGTCGTGGACGTCGATGTCCACGGTGCCCAGGCTCCAGCGGCCCCAGCTGTCGGCGCGCAGGCCGAGGTCGACACCGGTGGGGCGCACGGTCAGCGCCTCCAGCACGACGCCGGGGCCCAGCGCGATGGTGGGATCGAGCGGGCCGGTCCGCCCGTCGTGCCGGACCGCGATCCGGACGGTGATGCGTTCGCCCTCGAAGCAGCGGCGCGGCTCGACGCCGAGGGTGGTGGCGAGTTCGGCGGGGCGGGTGCCGCCCGGGGCGGCCAGGGCGAGCAGGACGGCGGGGGCGGCGGCCAGGGCGAGCAGCCAGGCGTGCCCGGTGACCAGGGTGGCCGCGGTGGCGACCGTGGCGACGGTGAGCAGCCGCAGGGTCCGCTCGGCGGGGCGCCAGTGCGGCGAGGGCGGGGTGGCGGGCAGGCCTTCCGCGGAGGCCCGGGCGCTGCGGGCGACGATGCGGGCGGTCACCGGATCGGCAGCGGTCACCGGCTCGACGGCCGGCTCGGCCAACGGCTCGGTCATCGGCTCGGCCGTGCTCACCGCGCGCCGTCCCCATCGCTCCCGGTGGACGTCCCGGCGCCCGTCCCGGCGACGCGCGGCAGCGTCTGCGGCGCCGGGACGGTGGCCACCACCCGGGCCACCACCTCGTCCGCGTCGATCTGGCGCACCCACAACTCCGGCTTGAGGGTGATGCGGTGGGCCAGGGCCGGGACGGCGAGCTCCTTGACGTCCTCCGGCGTCAGGTAGTCGCGGCCCTCCAGCATCGCGCGGGCCCGGGCCAGTTGCACCAGCGCGAGGCCGCCCCGGGGCGAGGCGCCGACCTGGATCTGCGGATCGTTGCGGGTGGCGTCGACGAGCGCGATCACGTAGTCGACGAGGTCGTCGTCGACCTCGACCCGCTCGACCGCGGCCCGCACGGCGAGCAGTTCGGCGGGGCTGCTGACGGTGTCGAGCACCGCCTCCGGCGCGGACCGGTCGAGCCGGGCCCGGAGCATCGCGGCCTCCAGGCCGGTGGACAGGTACCCCATCCGCACCCGGAGCAGGAACCGGTCCAGCTGCGCTTCGGGGAGGGAGTAGGTCCCCTCGTACTCGATCGGGTTGGCGGTGGCGATCACCGCGAAGGGCTGCGGGAGGCGGCGGGTGGCGCCGTCGACCGAGACCTGCCCCTCGGCCATCGCCTCCAGCAGCGCGGCCTGGGTCTTCGGCGGGGTGCGGTTGATCTCGTCGGCCAGCAGCAGCTGGGTGAACAGCGGGCCGGGCCGGAAGACCATCTCGCCGCTGTGCTGGTCGTAGAACGGCGCGCCGGTGACGTCGGAGGGCAGCAGGTCCGGCGTGAACTGGATGCGGCGGAAGTCCAGGCCGAGGGTGGTCGCGAACGAGCGGGCCAGGAGCGTCTTGCCGAGGCCGGGAAGGTCCTCGATCAGGACGTGGCCGCCGGCGACGATGCCCAGCATCACCAGCCGCAGCGCTTCGGGCTTGCCGACCACGGCGCGTTCGATCTCCTTCAGCACCGCGCGGGCACGGTCCCCGGCCTGCTGCGGCGTCAGCGCGCCGGGCCCGTCCTGGGCCGCGTGATCGGCGCTCGGGTCGGCGGGGGCCTGCGGGACGGCGGTCATGGTTCTCCTGACGGGACGGTCGGGCCGGGCGGCTGCGGCCTGTTGATCGGACTGGTCGGGCGGGCAGAGCTGGTCGGGCTGACAGAGCGTGCAGAGGGGGCAGAGCGGGCAGGACTGCCAGGACGACGCGGAGCCGGTCGGCTTCGGACGACAGGGCCGGCGCGATCGGCCGGATCCGGCGGGTCGGCAGGATCGGCGCGTCCGGTCCGGCCGGGCCGCTACAGGGACTCCAGCCGGTCGACGAGCGCCAGCAGGACGTCCTGCGGGAGGGCCGGCGCCGGGGGCTCGCCGGCCGGGTCGATCCAGGGCCACAGCCGCGGCCCGATCAGCTCCGCGGCCCGGTCCCGGTCGGCGGTCAGCGAGACCTGGTGGGCCTCCGACAGCCGTGCGGCGAACAGCCGTTGGAGCCGGCCGCGCAGCGGCTGGGCGTCGCCGTCCGGGACCAGCCCCTGGCGCACGGTCCAGCGCCAGTCGGCGAGGCCGGGCTCGTGCGCGTCCAGCAGTCTCGGCCGACGGCGCAGGCCCACGTCCAGGATCCCGCCGCCGGCGACGTAGCGGCCGGTGAGGAGCGCGGCGACGGCGATCAGGACCGCTCCGGCACCGACCGCCGGCAGGCCGCCGACCAGACCGAGCACCACCTCGGCGAGCACGGCGGTGACGGCCAGTTCGCCGAGGCTGTGCCGGACGGAGCCGGGCCGGATCCGTCCCGGCCCGTCCTCGGGCGCCCCGGTGGTGCGGCGGGCGGTCTCGGCGTTCATCGGTGGCTCCGGGGCGGCGCGGCGTGACGGTCGGCGGCGGGCTGCTCGCCGCCCGCCGCGGCCAGGCGGGCGGCGATGGTGTCCAGGGCGGCGCGGGCCCGGCGGACGTGTCCGTCGTCCATCGGGTGGGAGGAGAACCGGGCCTCCCGGAACAGTTCGGTGAGCGCGTACGCGGGGGCGCGGTCGACGCGGTCGTCCGCCACGGCCCGCTCCAGCAGCTCCGCCGGACTGTCGCCGATCCGCCGTTCGAGCCCGGACGCCGCCAACGAGCCCTCCATCGCGGCGTAGCAGGCGATCACGGCGGCCCGGGCGTCGGCGCCGTGCAGGGACCGCAGCCCGGTGGCGACGGCCGCCGCGAGGACGTCCTCCTCGGAAGCGACCCCGTCGACGGCGGGCAGCGGCCGAGGCCGCCGCCGGGTGCGGTACAGGCCCCGCAGCAGCCGGACCAGCGACACCACCAGGAGGACCACGAGGACCGCCGCCAGCCCGTACAGCAGCAGGGCCAGCAGGGGCGTGCCGTCGGCCGGCCCGTCGTTCTCCTCCGGAGGGGGCGAGCGGGTGATCTCCGGCAGCGGCACCTCCACCACCTCGCGCTCCTCCCGCTCGGGCCGGGTGCGGCTGTGCAGGACGAACATCAGCACCGGGACCAGCACGGCGGCGCCGCCCAGCAGCACGACCGCCGCCTCGCGCAGGCGCTCGGCCCGCGGCGTCGGACCGACCAGGGGGCGGACCTCCTCGCGGAAGCGCGCGGCGAACCGTCCGACGATCCCCGCCCAGCCGAGGGCGATCAGCCCCACGTAGCCGAGTCCGGCGACCGGCGGGTCGCCCGGCGTCCCCAGCAGGCCGCCGTCCGGGCGCAGGGCCGCGGCGGCGAGCAGCAGGCCACCGCCGATCAGCAGCAGCGGTACCGTCCGGCCGGTGGCGGCTCCCCCGCCGGCCCGGCGGCGCCGGGCCCCGTCCGGCGACACGTTCTCGGTCATGCAACCCCCGGGTCCCCGCGCGCGCGTTCGACGAACGCGCGTCGAAGCGTCGCACACCCACGGTCCCGCTGTCATCCCTCTTCCCGGACGGCGCGGAGCGCGTCCGGCACGGCGAGGTGCCGGACGGGCGGTGAGCGCGTAGCGTCCGTAGCCACCGCGCCATTTCGCCACCGCGCCACCGTGCCACCGAGATCCAAGGAGACCGCCGCGTGCCCTCGGCCGCCGAGATGCTCAACCCGGACACCGTCGCCGCACTCGCCCGCTGCCTGGCCCGCGCCGGCCACGGCCACGGCCTCGGCCTCGGCACGGACGCCCTCCACCGGTGCGGCGCGGCCCTGGACGGGCTGGGCTTCGGCGAACGCGTCGCCGCCGTCCGCGACGCCGTGCTCGCCGACCTCCCGTCCGGCTACCCCGCCTTCGAGCGGGTCCTGTACGAGGCCCTGCGCGACGAGGAGTTCACCGGCTGGATGACCTTCCCCGTCGGCGAGGCGGTGGCCGTGCGCGGACTGGACGCCTTCGAGCCCGCGCTCGCCCTGCTCGCCGCGCTCACCCCCCGGCTGACCTGCGAGAGCGCCGTCCGCCCGTTCCTGCGCGCCGACCAGGGGCGCGCGCTCGCCGTCATGACGCGGTGGACGCGGGACCCGGACCCGCACGTCCGCCGGCTCGCCAGTGAGGGCACCCGGCCCCGGCTGCCGTGGGCGGCGCAGCTCCCGGCGCTGATCGCCGACCCGGCGCCCGCCGTGCCGCTGCTCGACGCGCTGTACCGGGACACCTCGGAGTACGTCCGCCGCTCGGTCGCCAACCACCTCAACGACATCAGCCGCGACCACCCCGCCACCGCCGTCGGGACCGCCGCCCGCTGGCTCGCCGACCCGGCGCCGACCACCCTCGCGCTGGTCCGGCACGGCCTGCGCACCCTCGTCAAGGCCGGCCACCCCGAGGCGCTCGCCCTGCTCGGCCACCGCCCGGACGCCCCGGTCACCGTCGAGGGCCCGCACGTGCGCACCGCCGGGATCACGCTCGGCGAGGAGCTGGTCTTCGACTACGCGGTGACCAACACCCATGACGAGAGCACCAGTGTGGTCATCGACTACGTCGTGCACCACGTGAAGGCCAACGGCGGCCGCACGCCCAAGGTCTTCAAGCTCACCACCCGTTCCCTCGCCCCCGGCGAGACCTGGCGGGCCACCCGCCGGCACCCCGTGAAGCCGATCAGCACCCGGCGCTACCACCCGGGCGTGCACCTGCTGGAGCTCCAGGTCAACGGCCGCCGCCACGGCGAGGGTTCGTTCACCCTGAGTCTCTGACGGCCACCGCCGCGAGGACCGCGCCCGCCGACTCGCCGACGGTGCGGCCGCTCGCGGCGTCCAGCCGGTCCAGCCCGAGCCGGTCCAGTTCGGCCGACATCAGCTCCTGGTAGCGCACGCTGCGGGCCAGGAACGCGTCCACCAGGCGCCGTCCGTCCTCGTCCGCCTCCGCGTACCGCCCGCCGCGCCGGATCCGCTCGCGGAGCACCGCCTCCCCGGCGGTCAGCCACAGCGCGGCGGTGGCGGGGCCGACCAGCGGGGCCACCGCGGCGGGCCACAGGGCCGAGCCCTCCAGCACCAGGCCGGGCCCGTCGGCGTCCGCCGCCCGCCGGGCGACCAGGTCCTCGATCCGGGGCCGCAGCCGCGCGTAGTGGTCGAGCACCGAGGCGATCAACTCCTCGACCGACAGCGTGCGGTAGTGCTCGGCGACGTGCGGCGGCACCTCCCACCCCGGACTCGGCCACGGGCGGCCCGGGTGCCGCGCCAGTTCGTCCGTCGACCGGTACTCGAAGCCGAGCCGCTCCGCCACCACCCGGCCCACGGTCGACTTCCCGGTGTGGGACGTGCCCCCGATCAGCACCACCCGCAGCACGCCGTCCGTCATACCACCGTCCGTCATACCACCGTCCGTCATACCACCGTCCGTCATACCGCCGACGCTACCCGCCCCGGCGCGAAGCGAGACCGAACCTTGATCTGCGCGGCCCGTTCCGGCACCCCGGCCGCACCGCCCGGCGGGCCCTTCCCGGCCCCCCGCCGGGGTGCCCGCGACCGGCGGACCCCACTCGCGGGGGAGGCCGCCCGACCCCGGTCGGCCGCACCCGCCACCCCGCACAAGCCCTTTCCCGGCGCCCGTCCGGGGGGTGATCGGCGGCCCGCGAACACCTAGGCTCGACGGTACCGATCCCCCCTCCGAAGGGCCGCCCTTGAACCGCTCCGTGCGCTCCACCGACGACGTCCTCGCCCTGCTCGACGGGCTGTTCGCCCCCGAGGCGGACCGCTGGACCGACCGGGCCGCCGACTGGTGGGACGACTTCTACGCCGACCGCGGATCCGGGCGGCCGTTCTTCGTCGCGGACCCCGACGAGAACCTCGTCGCCCACCTCGACCGCGGCCTGCTCGCCCCCGGCGCACGGGTGCTGGACCTCGGCTGCGGGGCCGGGCGCAACGCCGTCCACCTCGCCGGGCGCGGGTTCGAGGTGGACGCCGTCGACCTCTCCTCGACCGCCCTCGCCTGGGCGGGCGAGCGCGCCCGGGCGGCCGGCGTCGCCCCGCGGTTCCACCACGGCAACATCTTCACCGTCGAACTCCCCCTTCCCCAGTACGACTTGGTGTACGACTCCGGCTGCCTGCACCACCTCCCCCCACACCGCCGGATCAGCTACCTCGCGCTGCTGCAGAGGGTCCTGGCGCCCGGCGGGCACCTCGGCCTGACCTGCTTCGCGGCCGGCGAGATGGGCTCGGAGCTGCCCGACGCGGAGCTGTACCGCACCGGCCGGCTGGACGGCGGCCTCGCCTTCACCCCGGACGAACTCCGCTGGATCCTCGGTGACTTCACCGAGGTGGAGATCCGGCCGATGGTGCCGCAGGAGCCCGGGTCCGGACTGTTCGGGCTGCCCGTGCTGCTCACCGCGCTGTTCCGCAGGCCGCCCGCCGGGTGAGGCTTGCGCGGGCGCGCGCCCGGGGTAGAAGTAGGGCGGGGGGCGGGGGGGCCCCGCGGGGCCGGGGCCCCCGGGGGCGCGCGGGCCCCCTCGCGAGCGGCGCCGCGCGTGACCGCGCCGAAAAC
>NZ_JBHYUU010000140.1:0-22337 GCF_042749955.1 Kitasatospora sp. NPDC059462
TTCCGGCTGTCTGTGCGCCGCCAGGGACTCGAACCCCGGACCCGCTGATTAAGAGTCAGCTGCTCTAACCAACTGAGCTAGCGGCGCCTGCTGACAGGGAAGACTCTAGCAGCGGGGCCGGGTCCGGCCAAAATCGAATACCCGCACCTCCCGGGCCTGGTACCGGCCGGGGGCGCTCAGGGCGCGGAGACCGGCTCGCGGGCCGCCCGGACGCAGGCCCAGAGGACCACGGAGGCCCCCGGCAGCCACGGCTCCCGGCTCTCCGGGGCGACGATCCACCGCCCCCGGCCGTGCTCCGCCGCCTGCGGCCCGCCGTCCGCCGTCCGCTGCACCGGCGGCACGGTCACCGTGTCGCCCTTGCCGTGGCACAGCAGCGGGGGCACGTCCCGGGCCCACTCCTCCCAGGCCAGCAGCCGGCGCAGCCGGGGCGCCGCCCCCGGCTGCACGAACAGCAGGGTGCGCCCCCGGACGACCGCCACCGGCCCGCAGCCGGGCCCGGAGGCCCACAGCTCGTCCAGGACTCGGCGGCCGAACAGCGCCGGCATGCTGATCACGTCGAAGGCCCGGCCGCAGGGCAGCACCGAGGGCGCCCACGGGCGGGACTCCCACAGGGCGCGCATGCTGCGCGGGTACTCGCTGGCGGAGGCGAGCCAGGCCTCCCCGGCCACGGTCACGTACTCCACCGATTGATAGGTCCAGATGTCCACGGACAGCAGGGTGGGGTGTCCGGAGCGTGTCCGGGAGGGAAAGCGCGGTTCGCCGGACAGCGGGGCGGGCGGGGGCGTACCCTTCCGCGTCCTCCGGCATATGCCAGGGGCGACGGAGCCGGGTGGGGGACCGCCGGCCGGCTCAGTCCTCGTGCCGCCGGGGGCTGAGCAGGGTGCGGCCGTACTCGATCATCTTGGCCGCGTAGTCCGGCGTCCAGTCGGCCCGGTCGGCGATCTCGGCCTCGGACAGCGCGTCGAACCGGCGCGGGTCCGCCAGCTGCGCGGCCGCGACCGCCTGGAAGTCGGTGGCCCGCTCGGCGGCCGCCCGGAAGGCCAGCGTCAGCTCGGTGGAGCGGCGCAGCAGCTCGGCCGGGTCGTCGATCGACTCCAGGTCGAAGAAACGCTCCGGCTCCGGTTCGCCGGCCGGCGGCTCGAACAGCAGCTGCACCGGGCGCTGCCGCCGGCCGGACGCCGTACCGGCGCCCGTGCCGGGACCGGCCGGCGCGGCGGGGCCGCTCGGGTCGGACGCCTGCGCATGGGAGTCGGGCATGGACGGACACCTCCGGGTGCTCGATGGGGGGCGGGCGACGGCCGGTTCGGATCGGGCGCCGCCCGGTCGTGGCCGTCGTCCATTGTCTCGCGGCGGCGGCCGGTAACGGAACGGTGCGCGTCCGGGCGCTATTCCCACCCGGCGCGCCGGGAGCGCGCGTCCGCCGGTGCGGCCTTCCGCACGCCCCCGCGGCCCGGTGCGCGCCCGCGTCCGCCGCGAGCTGCCGCGCCCGCCCGTGCCGTCCGCCCGCCCGTGCCTTCCGTGCGGCCCGCGCCTTCGCCTTCCGTGCCGTCCGCGCCGGCAGGCCGCCCCCGGTCGTCAGAGCCGGTCCAGCCGCACCCGGTGCCCGGACAGGTGGTGCAGCACCCGGTGGTTGGCCTCCCAGCCCTCGGAAAACAGCTTGACCATGGTGATAGCGTCGAGGGCCGGAGACCAGGGAGAGAACCACATGCCACACCAGCCGCACCCGGGCACGCGGGTCCTGAGGATGCGCCGCATCAGCCGGGACTCCGAGGACAGCTCTGCCCTGGTCCGCCAGGCAGAAGCCCAGAGCGCTGCTATGACGGCAGGTAAGTACGTCTCCGCCGGAGAAGTAGAGGACTCGTTCGTCTCGGGCGCCATCAGCCCGGAGGACCGACCCAACCTCGGGAAGTGGACGCGCGAACCGCTCTGGTACGAGTGGGACGCCATCATGGTGACCTCGCTCGACCGCATCACCCGCAATCAGACCCACTGGGAGCTGTTCGCGGACAAGTGCTACCAGGGCGGGAAGGACATCATTTGCTTGGATGACCCCTCGCTGGACATCAGGCCTGGCAACGGCCGGATGATCGCCTACATCAAGGCCACCCAGGCTCAGGAGTACAGGGAAGCCATCGTGCACAAGCGCCGGGACCAGACTCAGTACTACCGTGACGAATCCCTGTGGGGCGGCGGGACATGGCCGTTCGGCTACCGCGCGGTCCTGGCGGAGCACAACGGCCGCCAGCGCTTCAAGCTCATCATCGATCCCGTCACCGGTCCTCTCATCCGGGAGGCCTACGAGCGGATCGTGGGGGAGGGCTGGACCATGGGGCGACTGTGCAGCGATTGGAACAGCCGCGGGGTCCTGACCTCCCAGGACCACCAGCGGAGCGTGAACGCCGCTGAGGGCAAGGCCGGCGTGAAGTACGAGATCAAGGGGTCGAAGTGGCTCACCTCGACCTTGAGCAAGCTCCTGAAGAAGCCAGTCCTCAAGGGGATTGCGATGCACAAGGGCGAGCCGCTGCTGAGGGATGGCATCCCGGTCCGGTGGGCGGATCCGATCCTGACCGATGAGGAGTTCGACCAGTTGCAGGCGACGGTCACGGAGCTGGGCAAGTTCCGGGCGGGGATCAAGTCGAATGCTTCCCCGGCGGCAGGCGTCTTCTTCTGCCCCTGCGGCAAGAAGATGTACGAGAACAGCTCGAACACCACGCTGGCCAGCGGTGAGCCGAAGAGGCACGAGTACTTCCGCTGCTCCTCGTGGTCCAACGGGACGCCTTGCCCGTTCTCGGTCTCGTGGCCGCAGGACCTCCTCTACAGCGTTGCGGAGCACGGCTTCCTGACCACAGTTGGCGGGGAAGAAATAACAGAGCGGATATACGTGCCGGGAAAGGACAACCGGAGGCAGATCAAGGAACTGGAGGGTGCTATTGAAAACCTCTCCAACTCCATCGCCCTGGCTGCTTCGCCGGTCGTCATCGAGACCGTCACCAAGACCATGGAGCGCCACGCGGCTACCCTCGAAACCCTCAGGGCCGTACCTTTCGTCCCCGGCCGGTGGGAGGTGCGCGGGACCGGACAGACCTACGCTGCCAAGTGGGCTCGAATGGATGGCTGGAAGGAACGCGGGCCCTTCCTCCGACAGGCCGGATTCAGGATCTTCGTGTGGGGTCACCCGAAAAAGAAGGATCAGGGTGCTGCCGTGTACGTTATCCCGCCCAAGGACATCGCGCAGATGGCAAACACGGGCGACGGGCCGACGATCGAGCCAACTGACCAGCGGAGTTGGGATCTGGCAGCCCTGAAGATCTTCCGCGAGATTCTTGATTTGGAGATCAAGGCCGCAGGGGACGCACCTGAGAGCAACACCGACTGACAGTAGGCCGCGCGCGATCCCATAACTTCATAGCACTCAGCCCCCGAGGCAACTCGGGGGCTTTTCATTTCCCAGAATAATTGTTTAGGGGATAGATGAGTTATCACTTTGCCAAGCTCTACCGGCCCAAGCACCGAAACCCGACCGTGGGTGATCCGCGGCTTCAGCTCCATCTCCGGCTCTTCCTGCTCGCCATGGACCGCATGCAACGGGGCGGGCACGCCCCTCTGGGCTCTGGAGAGCTGCAGCTGATCCTTACCCGGGAGGATGGCCGGCCTTACACCGCAGGCCGGTACTCGCAGGCCTTGACGGCCCTCAAGAGCGCTGGGCTGCTCGCCCCGTCTGCCTCGGCTCGATGTCTGCTGGTGCCCAACACGGTGGCCAGCATGGACGCGCCGTCGCGGCGGAAGCGGGAGGAGTGTGCAACACACGGCCACAACATGCCGTGGGACGGCGACGCCAAGGACTGGCTTCACTCGACGCCAGAGCAAGCCCAACGGGCCGAGAGCGAGGCTGACAACATCGCCCGGGGCGGTTCGGCGTTCAGCCTCGCCAACTGGGCTCGGGGCCTCCGAGAGAATCCGCGGTTTAACGAAACTGACTCCTCGGCCGCTCAACCGCAACGGTAAATCCCACGGTCCTTCTTAATAGAGGTTCCTGCTGCCTGGGCCGAGCGATCGAGGCCCAGGAACTTCTAGTAGCTACTCCAGTAGGGCCGCCTTCAAGGGGCGGCCTTCTAGAGTCTTATGTGACTTAGGTCTCTCTTCTGGCCCCACGGTCCGGAAGTGGGGCCGTTGGACACATACATCATTAGTAGAAGTGAATGTTTCTCACTTGAGTCTTACCGACTGGCCTTGGCGTTAGGGCATGGCGCCCAGGCCGCCGGTTCTGGCCCTGGTCTCCACTTGGAGGCCGGGGCCTTTTTCATTTCCCTCTCTATTGCTCGATCGCTTGTTGAAGGAGAGCCATGTATGACCCAGTGAAGGGTAAGGCGCGGCGCGAAAGCCTGGGTATCTCGGTCAAGGCCCTGGCCGAGCGTCTGGGTGTCAGTGCTCAGGCCGTCTATCAGTGGGAGCGCGGGGAGCGTAAGCCAAGCCTTCCAATGTTCGTTGTCATCGCTCACCACCTTTGCATTCCTACCGCCTCCCTGATGGAGCAGGCCAAGGACAGTGCAACCCGTCAGGCAATCCAGCTCGCCAACATCTACCAGGGAGGAAGTCATGACGGAAATTCCTGACAACAACACCGAAGAGTCAAACTCCGAGATTTCGGAGCCTATGCCGGCCGAGCCGGAAGCTACCCCAGTTCAGGCGGACCCGAACGAGGCTATTCGAGCCGAGATCCATCAGGAGTACTCGACCCGTCTCGTTCATGCGGAACTGAGGATTCAGGCTGCTCTGGGTGGTTTCCAGTTTCCTGACGGCTTTCTCAACCTGCTTGATTCTTCGAAGCTTCTGGGCGAGGACGGCGAGCCATCCGCTGACGCCATCAGCCTGGCGCTGAAGCCATTCGATGAGCTGCGCAAGCCGGAATGGCCGCAGCTACAGGGTGCCGGTTTTCACCGAGGATCGCCCTACAACAGTGCACCAATTTCCCTTGATGCCCGAAACCGATAACACCTAGGAGGCCATATGGCCCAGGCATACCAGAACCCATCCACCCATTCCTTTGTTCCTGAGGTCTGGGATTCAACGCTTCTCACTCAGTACGATCCGCTGCTCGTTTGGGCTTCCAAGCTTGTGGCGAATCGGAAGTACGAAGGCGACATCCGCAGCAAGGGCGATGTCGTCAGCATTAACAGCCTTGCGACGCCGACCGTGGGCGATTACAAGCTTCCGGACGGGATGACCGCTCAGCGGCCCGAGACCGTAGAGCAGAAGCTCACCATCACCGAAGCGAAGTACCTTCAGCTTCTCGTTGAAGACATTGAGCGAGTGCAGGCCGCGGGGGCCATGGAGTCCCCGATCAACCAGCAGATGATTCGGGCCCTGGCGCGGGAGGCAGATGCCTTCATGGGCCGCGTGATCGCCGCTGGCGCCACGGCCATTCCCAACATCAAGCCCGGGGCCGGAAGTATTCCTCAGGCGCTCTACAGCGGCGTGCTGGACATGATGCTCGCCCTGGATGGCAACGACATCCCAGGCGGCCGATACGTGGTCATCTCACCGAAGGTAAAGCGCTACCTGGTCGAGCATCCAGCCGTTGCGAATGCCGGTGCGTACGGTGAGGCCGGGGTAACGGCTAACGGCGTTGTGGCCCGCCTGGCGGGCTTCACGATCCTCTCCACCACGGCCATGCCGGCCGGAGTTGATATTGTGGCCGGACACTCCGATTTCAGTACCTATGCATCGCAGTTCACCGGTTTCCGTTCGGGCCCCAGTGAGCGTTACCGTGCCGATTACGTGGATAACCTCCACCTGTACGGCGGAAAGATCGTGCGATACCCGGGCCTGGACACGACCAAGAGTGATCACACGTTCGATGAGACGAAGCCGACTAAGGGCATCGTCAAGACTGCCGTCGAGTGGCCTACTTCCTGATCCATTCCCCCTCTCGGGCCCCCGCCTTCTCGGCGGGGGCCCGCTTTTTTGCTTTGAAACCCGGGACAGTATGTGTCGATCAACAGCATCTCGGACATGGGCCACTGCTTTGAGGTGCAGATCACTTCCCATAGGTGGTTATTTGCAACTATTTCGGACCTCAATAAGGCCCGATCCGCCCCATAGTTGGCGAGCCGGGCCTATTTTGGGCTGAGAAGCGGCCTGCCGGCCGAACATTTGAAACCCGTACAGGATGGAAGGAAGGCACCCCCGGTGGGTCCTGACTCCAAATTACCAAGCATTACCCCCAGTTACATTTACCATCTAGTTATCTAGAAGAAATGCATCCGTGATGGCTGGAGAGGGCTTCTCCGGGGTTTCGAGTGAGAAGATGAAGGTGTTCGCCGGTCGGGCCGGTGGGCGCGGATGGCGGCCGTAAGAAGCAAGGCTCCGGCTGAACCACTGGAACTCACTCCACTAAGGAACGAACAAACCCATGCGTACGACTGTCTTGGTGCCCGTTGAGCGTGTTTTCTGTGACGCCCACATTGCCCGTGACGGCAGCGAGGAAGAGGCCACGGAGTCTCTGACCATTGCTGGTCACGCATGGGATCTCTGTTTGGAACACGGGGTTGTCTTCACCCGGTATCTGATGGATGCGCTTGGTGTGCCTGGTCAGCCTGAGGCTGTGCCGGTTGCTGCTGAGCCGTCGGCGCCGGTGGCCGAGTACGACCAGGACGACACCGAAGAGGACGTGACCGAGGCTGAGCCGGAGGTTCGCCCCACGGTGCTGGTGTCCGGGGAGATCCCTGGCTACGAGTGGTCGGATGCCCGGGACGCTGTCCGCAACCTTGGCTATGAGGTAGTCGGCAGGGCCGATGCCAACACCGTACTGATCATCTGTGGTGAGGGTGCGGAGCGGGCAACTAAGAAGCTGCAGGACGCAGTTGAGTTCGGCATCTCCTGCTTCGACGCCACGCAGCCGGGAGCCTTCCGGGACGCCGTGTGCGCCGGGAAGTTCAAGGGCGGAGACCCACTCCCCGAACCGGTTCGCAAGGACGCTCAGGCCGTCCGGTCGGAACGGTCGACGGCCAAGACCGAAGCACAGGCCATACGCGACTGGGCCAAGGCTCAGGGCTACACGGTGAACGCCAAGGGCCCCATCCCCGCATCGGTCCGCCACGCCTACCGGGTGGCAGCCAAGCAAGCGGCCTGACCGAGCAGCACGTACCTGGGGTGGTCGGGGTCGGCCCGGCCACCCGATCCCAACCAGTCTCAGGAGAAGAGAAGTTGAGCACCATCACCCTGTACGGGCCCATCGGCCGGGCCGTTGAGAGGGTCAGCCCGTACGTCGAGTGCGATGCGGTCGGCATCTACGTGGCGGCCTTGAGCATGTGGAGTGCTGCCATCGGTCAGACGGTGAAGGTGTCCAGCCGGGGCAACGCCCGTCCGGCCCTCGTGTGGTCCGCGCTGGTCGGTGGGACGGGCAAGGGGAAGGGCACGGCTCTTCGGGCCGCGCAGCACGTCATGAAGCCTGCCCTTGGCCGCTTCCTGGAGACGCACACCACCAGCGGCATCACGTCCGGCGCAAGCTTGGTGAACTACCTCGCCGAGCAGGTGGAAGCCACGGAGGAGACAGAGGCCGGCCGCGACGTCCGGGCCCTGGTACTCGAAGAGGAGTGGTCGGAGGTGCTGCGCCGCGTGCGGCGGGATGCGAGCTTCACTGCCAAGCTCCGAAGCGCCTGGGACGGGGCCCCGATCCGGAACACCACGAAGGCCGAGGCTCAGTCCGTGGATGATCCGGCGGTCGTCTTCCATGCGCACATCACCCCCTCCGACTGGTCCAAGTACATCGGAGCGACCGAAGCGGCCGGAGGGTCCTACAACAGGATCATGCCCTTCGCCCTGGGGTCCGTGCCGATGCTGGACGACGACGGCGCCACGCTGCCCGAGGTAGACGGCTGGGACATCACCCAGGCCTACTACTGGGCGGCCGGTGACCGGCACGCGATCACCCTTGGAGAGGACGCCCGGCCCCTGTGGAAGGTCATCCGTAGGTATGCCCGGATCATCTCTGAGAGCCTTCCCGAGGCACAGGCCGTTTACGTCGAGCGCACTGCCGAACAAACGATCCGGGTAGCGGCCTGCCTGGCTGCCTCGGAGCGGTCGGAGGTGATCGACCACGCCTGTCTGTCCGCCGCGTTCTCGCTGGTTCGTTACAGCGTCCGGTGTGCGGTGAGCATCACGGGTGGTGCGGCCGGGACGGTCAAGCCTGCCCGCCGGGTGCCGACCCTGGCGGAGAAGGTCCGGGCCCGCATCGAGATGCACGGGGGCAAGGCGAAGTCGTCCGAGCTGCTGCCGTACGTGGGCGCCTCTGCCAATGAGGTCAAGGCCCTGCCCGGGGTGACGGTCACTCTCGACCGCTCCGGCCTTGGCCGCCCAGCCACGGTCTACACCCTGGCTGAGGATGTGGCCGGTCACGCTCCGCTCAGCCGGCCGCGAACCCAGCGTGACGAACGCCCGGCCACGGTCGTCCGCATGGACACCTACCGCCCGGCCAAGACCACGCCCCCGGCTCCCGTGCCCGCTCCCCGGCCTGAGCCGGTCGTGACCGGGAACCCGTTCCTGGCGCTGCTCTGAACGCTCGAAGCAAAGCAACCGCCCCGGCCGAGAAGGCCGGGGCGGTTCTTTCGTTTGCTCAGATGCTCGGGACGGCGGTTAGACCGCGTAGAACAGGGCCGTGGCTTCCTGGATCTCCAGGACGGCAGCGGCGAAGTCCTCGGGACCGCCGCCCCACGGGTCGGTGATGCCCGAACCGAGGATTCTCACCGGTCGGTCCGGGCCGACGATGGCTTCGACCGCGAGCGCCGTTTCGTCGTCGACCGCGACCACGTCGTCAGCCCACCTGAGCAGCCCCTCGTCCAGGAACCGGCCCCGGTGGCCGGTCAGGTCGTAGCCGAAGGCGGAAGCAGCTTCGATCATCAGCGGGTGTGCGGGCTTGCCCACGTGCCAGTCGCGGGTGCCCGCCGAGCGCACGTCCAGCGCGCCCCCGGACCGCTCCGCGATGATCAGGGCGGCGATCGGGGAACGGCAGTGGTTCCCCTTGCAGACCACCAGGACCCGCCTGCGCCTACTCACCGGGGTTCACTCGCTCGATCTCGAACGTGATCACGCCGAGGGCTTCCTTCTCGGGCGGGAAGATCGCGTGGATCGCCCGCAACTGTTCGGCCTCGGTCGCGTGCGGGTTGACCGCCTTCACGTCCTCGGTGCCGAACATCTCCTTGAAGGTCCTGTAGGTGCCGATGCGGGTCACCTTGGTCAGGCACTCCTCGCCACGACAGGTGAAGTTGAGCAGGTCCCCGACCCTGATTCGCTTCATGGAGGCGTAGGCGACCCGGACTTCGACGGTCTTGGAGCCGTCGGCGATCAGGTCGAAGTACTGCTTGTAGATCTGGATGTTGCGGGGACGGCCATGCGCCTGGGATTGGTTCCTGGCAGGCTGGCGGGTGGTCATCAGGGCTTCCAATGCGGTCGTGGTGTAGGACCGGAAGAAGTGCCTCGGGCTGCTGAGCATCAGCTCACCGGCGCCGGTGAGCGCTTCGACGTAGTCCGCTTGTGTGCCGGGCCAGGCGGCCGGGTCGAGCAGCCACTCCGCGGTGCTGCCTCCCGTCGCGTCTCCGGCGTCGGCAGAGGCGCGCAGGAGGCTCTTGGAGAGCTTCCCGCCGTCGTTGCCGAGGATCTGAGGGGTGAAGACGCGCAGCGGCACCGGAGCGGCCGGCGCCCCGATCGCGACGTGGGCGCCGTCCACCAGCTGGCAGCCGAACGCCCAGTCGCCGCCCTTCACCATCACGTGCAACGTGCCGTCGTGGGGGCGGTAGGACCGTTCCTTGACCACGTTCCGGTACAGGGTGGAGAGGTCCAGGTACCCGCCGCCGAGCGGCGTGATGTCCGCCTCGTAGCGGCCGTGCTCGTGGCACATCGCTTCGAACAGCGCCCCCGAATCGTCCAGCTCCAACAGCCGCGTGTGGTCGGCGTACTTCTGAGCCCACCCGCACGCCGGACACGGCAGTCGGATGTGAGCGGTGCCGTTGGCCGGAGCCAACCAAAACCGGATCTGATCCAGGAACTCCAGCGTTCGCAGGAACTCGGCCCGGAACTCCGGGCTCGCCTGCTGCTCGGTGTAGCTGCTGACCCTGTACTCCACGCCTGTGCGGCTGGTCATCGCGTCCAGGAGAGGGGCGTAGTACTCGGTCACCAGGGCACGGATGCCGTGGTCTCCGAGCTGGTGGTGGTAGGTGAGCTGGTACATCCGGCCGCCATCGGTGATGGTCTCCGCCGGGGCGTTGTCCAGCGCTACGAAGTCCACGGCCGTATCGACCCCGAACTCATCGCGGGCCCGCTCGGCGACCAGGAACGACAGGCTCTGCACCAGGTGCGTGCCGATGTGCGGACGCCCGTTGAGCTGCGTCCCCACGGTGAACTCGATCCGTTCCGTCCCGGCCTCCCGGAATCGGGGACGGAGCACGTCCAGAGCATCGTCAACGGCGTTGGCCAGCACGGTGTTCGGCGACCTGAGAAGGTCGATGGTGTTCAAGTAGTGCCTCCGCTCTGCTCATGAACCGGCTGCGGCCGGCTCAGTGCTGGTGTCGGTGGCGCATGCGCTCGGCATGCAGGGCCCGGAACCGCTCCACAGCGGCGCTCACGGGGTCCGGCGCTTCCGGGGTGTTGGGCGGCTCGGCGGACGTCGAGGACTCGCCCGCCTCGGACGGCGGGGGAAGGGCGATCGCGTCATTCACCGGAGCCCCCAGTGCGACACCGGGGACACCCGCACCCCGGCGGCAGCGGGTACCGCACGGGTCGGGACTCCGACTGTGCCACCCGGTACTCGTTCAAGATCGCGGCCATCTTCTGCGGACTGGCCCGCTCCCTGCTCCGGTGCGAACCGGCGGACCTCACGGCAGCGGACATACCTGGCTCCCTCTCCTTCACCGATGCGTAGGGGCGTGGGGTAGACCGTACGAACCTCGGCCAGCGGCACTCAACGAAGTTGCTCATAGTTGCTGGAACCCGTCTGCGTGCGCTTTGGTGCCGTCGAACGCTTGACCTTGGGGTGCTCGTAGGGCGAAGGTCGGAGATGACATGCGGCCGGATCACGGGGGGAGCAACATGCGGCAACACAGCAGCGACGGCGACGACTTGACCGCTACGTTCTTCTGCACGGACCCCAACTCTCAGGGCGGCGTCGAGTGCGAGACGTTCTATGAGACCGACCGCGGCTCATGGATCGTGCAACTCAAGAAGCGCGGGCCGAAGGTTCGGGATCAGCTCGTCGCCCTTGCCGACGACGAGACGTTCGGGGAGATGTCCGGGCGGACCATGGATGTGTTCGTTCGGAAGTACGTCAGGGAGCGTTATGGAATTGATCTCGGCGGCACGCCGAATTGAGCTGCTGTTCGGTGAGCCTGCCCAAGAGGTCCGGAAGCTTGAGCTACGGGACTTCTATGAGGTGGACCGCCCGTTGTTCGAGGCATGGCGCTCAGGCGACCGTGAGACGGTCGAGGAGACGATGCGCGGGCATCGTGCGTTCCTGACCGGGAAGGCCGCTGCCGGCTTTCCTTACCGGCGTGTGCGGGTCGTCTCCGAACCCCTCTCGGACTACCAGCGGATGGCGGTCGAACTGGCCGACCCCACGGAGCGTCTTCGGTGGCTTCCCCGCCGTCTCGTGTCGGCGCTGCCCTTGCCGGGGAACGACTGCCTGATCCGGGATGACCTGGTGGTCTTCAACCTCATCGGGGGAGACAACCAACAGACCGACATCCAGCTCTCAACCGATGCGGACGTGGTCCGGTTCTGCAACGAGGCGTTCGAGCAGGCATGGTCGCTCGGCGTCCCCAATGGTGAGTACAAGCCGTAGCGACATGTCTGACCAGGAACCATCCGAGTCCGCAAGGCGCGCTTTCGGGACTCAGCTCAAAGAACTCCGTCGGGATGCCCATCTCTCGGGTGTCGAGCTCGCGCAGCGCTGTGGCTGGCACAAGACCAAGGTGTCGAAGATCGAGCACGGGACGCAGATCCCGACCGAGGAAGACATCCGACGATGGGCAACGGCCTGTGCCGTCGAGGGGCAGACTCCCGAACTCATCGCGATGAGTCGTGAGATCGAGCAGATGTGGACCGACTACAAGCGGTGGCACCGACCGGGGATGAAGCGTCTCCAGTTCCAAGCCATGGACCTGTACGCGAAGACCAAGCTGCTCCGGGTGTATGAGTCGCTGTTCGTCCCCGGCTTCCTACAGACGGTCGAGTACGCCAAGGCGCAGTTCACCATCCATGCCAAGCTGCACGGCCTGCCGTTGGATGACGTGGAGGAAGCGGCACAGAACCGCATGGTCCGGAAGCGGTTCCTCGGCACCGGGGCGCCGATATTCTCGTTCCTCCTGGAAGCCTCAGCGCTAACTAACAATACGGGCGGTGCTGAGGTGATGAACGGGCAACTTGATCACCTCCTGGAGGTGTCCAGGCTCCCGTACGTTTCCATCGGGATCATCCCGCAAGGCCAGGCACGATCGCTCTACCCCGGTGAGGGCTTCTACCTGTTCGATGAGAGCTTGCTCAAGCAAGAGTTCTGGTCGGGGGCGTTCCAGACGGCCAGGCCCGAGAACATCTCGTACTTCGTCCGCGTGTTCGCCGCTCTGCGGGACCAAGCCGTGTTCGGTACTGCGGCCCGAAGCGAGATCGAAGCGGCCCGTGGCCGTCTTCAAGGGACCTGAGGAGCGGTGATCAGCTGACGGCGCCCCGGCATGTGGATGCCGGGGCGCCGGTGCTGCTGGCAGCCCTGATCAGTGCAGTCTGACGCGGTGCTGCATCCAGTGCTCCAGTGTGGTAAAACTTGCCTCCCAGCCGTCGGGGAACGCCACCGGGACGTTCAACTGCACCGGCTCGGTGGCCGGATGCTCGTCCAGCAGGTCCGCGATCCCGGCCCGGGCCACCACGATGCAGGCGTGGCGGTGCCGGGAGGCCAGCACGCAGAGCCGGCCGGTCTCCAGGTGGAACGCGGTCGCGTCCGGCCGCCCCGACAGCGGGTGCAGCACCACCGTGACGTCGTACTCGCGCCCCTGCAGCCGGTTCGCGGTGTCCACGGTCACCGCCGGTCCGGCCGCCGGGTCCACCGGCACCCCCGCCCTGGCCAGCGCCGCCCGCACGGCCGCCGCCTGGTCCCGGTGCGCCGTGCCGACCGCGACCCGGTCCGCCGTGAGCGGGGCCGAACCCTGCTCGGAGTGCGCCGTCAGCCCGCGGTCCAGCAGCCGGCGCACGGTCGCCGCGACGGCCGCCACCGCCTGCGGGTCGGTGCGCACGGTGTGCCGGGCCGGCAGCTCCAGCAGCGCCCAGCCGTGCTCGGCGGCGCGGTCGATCGCCGCGTCCACCGCCGAGCCGTCCGGGGGCACCGAGGCGGTCAGCGAGCGGTCGCCGGGGCCGGTGCCCGAGCGGAACGGCGTGAACGGGTAGAACGCCCCGGAGATCAGCGGCGCCGCACTGGCCGGCAGCCGCCAGGACACCGGCAGCCGGTGCGGTTCGATCTGCGGGTTGTGCGCGAGCAGGGTGACCACCGCGCTGCTCGACGGGTCGTACGACAGGCCCGCCCACTGCTCGGTGCCGACCACCGTGAACGGGTCCAGCTGGCCCGGGTCGCCGACGAACAGCGCCCGCTCGAACAGCCGCGCCACCGCCAGCAGCGCGTCCGACCGCATCTGGTACGCCTCGTCGACGATCGCGTGCCGCCACGGCTGCTCGGCCCGCACCCACTGCCACTTCGCCGAGGTGGAGATCACCACGTCCAGCTCGGCCAGCTCGGCGACCTTGTCCGAGGGCGTGACGTTGGCGTGCCGCAGCACCTCCGGCCCCGGGCGCGCGTCGGCCGCGTGCAGCCGGCCGATCGTCAGGTCCGGTGCCTTGACGGCCAGCCGGTCGACCAGGTCGTCCACCTGGCCGTTGGTCTGGGCGACGATCATCAGCCGCTCGCCGGCCGCGACCAGCTCCCGGGCGGCGCGCACCACCAGGGTCGACTTCCCGGCGCCGGGCGGCGAGTCCACCACCACGCCGCGCGGGGCTCCGGCGGCCGGGCGGACGGTCGCCTCCAGGATCCGCGCCACCGCGGCGTCGGCGGCCGCGCCCGGGGTCTGGCCGGCGGCCTGCTCGGTGCTCATCGGGCGGATCACTCCCAGTCCTCGGCGGCGCCGGTCACGACCGGCACCACGGTGACGGCGGCGCCGGGCGGGCCGCCGTGCGTCCACGGCGTGTCGTCCGGCTCGGGCAGCGGCGCGGCCTGCCGGACCGTCAGTTCGAACAGGGTGAAGGTCACCCGCTCGCCCGGCTCGGGCAGGCTGCCCGGCTCGGGTTCCCGCTTGCGCCCCATCCCGGACAGCAGCCGCACGGTGATGGTGCCCTCCTGCGGGTCGGCCGCCGCGATCACGGCCTTCTGCGCCGGCCCGGCCGCCGCCTCCGGCCCCGCCGGCTCGCGGACCCGGTGCACCTCGCGGCCCGGGTCGGCGTGCGGACGGTCGTCGGTGCGCACGATCACCAGCGGGCGCGGCTTGGGGGAGCGGCCGGTGGTGTCGTAGTCCGGCACCACCTCGGTCACCACCCCGCTGAACGCCTCCCCGGCCAGCCGGTGCCCGGCCATCGCCAGCGGGTCGTCCAGCGCCTCCTGGACGTCCAGCCGGGCCTGCTCGCGCTCGCGCTGGGCGAGCTTGCGGGCCGCCGTCACGGCGTCGTCGATCCGCGGCTGCGGGGGCTCCCCGGCCGCCAGCCGGTCCCGGTGACCGGTGTACGACCAGCGGTCGCCGGTCCAGCGCTCGGGCAGGTGGCGGGCCGGCGGCAGGGCGCGCAGCAGGTCCAGGCCGTGCCAGACGTCGTGCCAGGTCGGCAGCAGTTCCTCGTGCAGGACGGCGCGCAGCTGCTCGACGGCGACCCGCACGGCCTCCCGGGCCGCCGCGGCGTCCGCGCCGCCCGCCGCACCCGCGGCGTCGGCCCCGCGCAGCGCCGCCGCGGCCGCGTCGTAGCGGGCGATCGCCGGGGCGAGGACCTTGGCGTCGAACACCGGGTCGGTGGTCGGACCGGCCGGCGGGTGGAGCAGCCGGCCCGTCCCGCCGCGCCCGGTCTCGGCCCGCTCGGCGGCCTGCGCGCCGCTCAGCCCCTCCGGCGGGGTGTGCCAGGCCAGCCGGGCGGCCAGGTGCTGGTCCTCCAGGTGGCTCTGGCCGGTCGCCCAGTGCCGGGCCAGCAGGCCGGTCACCGGCAGCAGCAGGCTGGTGCCCGGCACCATCGCCCGCTCGGCGAGGTGGGTCAGCCAGCGGCCGAGCAGCGGCACCCGGGCGGGGGCCGGGAACGGGCCCGGGTCCTCGTCCTCGGCGGTGCGGCGGAACCGGGTCGAACGGCCGAGCAGCGCCAGGTACCGCACGCCCCCGCTGTTCGGGACGATCAGCTGCGGCGCGTCCGCGCACAGCTCCCGGACGACCGGCGTCCTCTCCCCGCTCTCCGGATCCTTCTCGGAGCCCTCGATCAGCTCGACCTCGTCGCCGAAGGACTCCAGGTAGGGCAGCAGATCGGCGGCCAGGTCGGCCAGGAACTCCGAGCGCAGCGTCCGGTTGAGCGGCTGCGGCACGATGTGCAGCGCCGGCGCGTCGCGGTCGGTGCCCAGCAGCACGGCCAGCGGCGCGCCGTCCTCGCCGGCCGAGGTCAGCGGGACGAGCACCATCGGGCGCTCGGAGAGGTGCCGGTGGCGGACGGTCGCCAGCGGCTCGGCCCGGCCGCTGCGCACGGCCTCCAGCCGGGCCAGGGTGGACAGCAGGCTCACCGCTCGGCCCCCGCCCCGGCGGGCGCGGGGCGCCCGAGCGCCTCGGCGCGCAGCGCGGCGGCGTACGCCAGCCGGGCGGCGGCCTCGTCCGCCCCGTCGCCGTCCTCGCCGGCGCCCGCCCGGGCGGACCCGGCCGGGCCGGTGCCGGCGACGGCCAGCGCCTCGGTCACCGTGCGGATGCTGCCCAGCTCGCCCCGCACCCCCCGGCCGAGCTGCTCGACCCGGTCCCCGCAGCGCGCCTGGGCGCGGCAGTGGAAGCCGAGTTCGCAGGTGGAGAGGCAGTCCGGGCTGTACGCGGCGGGCACCGTGCCGACCGTCTTCTCCAGCTCCTCGGCCGACCGGACCGGCACGCCGTCGGCGCCGGGGGAGAGGTCGAGGTCCGCCCCCGGCGGCAGCACCGCCAGCAGCCGCTCGATGCCGGTCATCCGGCTCAGCTGCCGGCGGGTGGTGGCCAGCTCGCGGCGCACGTCCACCGGCACGGCGGTCGGCCGGCTGCCGAAGTCCTCCGGGCAGACCAGCAGCACGCTGGTGCGCGGACTGCCGGGCAGCCGCTGCTCGGCGTACGGATCCGGGTCCACCGGCCGCCCGGCCAGCGCGGCGGCGGCCTCCTGGAGGGCCAGCACGTAGACGGCGGCCTGCCGGGCGGCGGCGCCCACCTTGCCCGGGTCGGCGGTGCCGTCCAGCACCGGGAAGGACTTGATCTCCACGACCGTGCAGCGGCCGCCGTGCACCACGACGGCGTCCGGCTCCAGGTAGGCGGTGGAGCCCGCCACGTCCAGCCGCAGCATCGGGTGGTCGAGCAGCGTCCAGGCGTGCTCGTCGGCGGCCGCCTGCGCCAGCGCGGCCGCCGTGCGGTCGGCCCGGACCGCCGGGCCGGAGGAGCGCAGCAGGTCCGGCACGAGCAGCGGGCCGCCGTCCTCGGACAGGCCGAGCCGGCCGCGCAGCGGCTCCAGCAGTGCCGCGTAGCCGTTCTCCTTCAGTCGGGCCTCGAACACCACGCCGCGCGCCAGCGCGAACGGCGACCGGCCGAAGGGGGCGGGGCGGCCGAGCCGGGCGGCCAGCGCCGCCTTGTCCACCCCGGCGGCGTCCAGCACGGCGCGGCGGTGGCACCCCGGATTGGCGGCCAGGGCGGCGAGGGCACGGGCGTTCAGACTGCGCTGCGGCGCCGGTCCGCGCAGCTCGGCGAGCCGCTGGGCGAGCGGCTCCGCCGGCCCGCGGAGCGGGGCGTTCGTCGAGACGTTCATGGTGCGGCCCAGTGTCGCATCCGGCTCCGACAATCCGCCCCGGACGGGGGCGTTGGCGGCGAATGCGCAGGTGCCGGACCCGCCGGCGGACGGAGCCCGGGATCGTGGGCGCTCCGCCGGTGGGGGATCATGGAGACCGGTGCCCGCCGGCGAGGCCGACCGCTGCCGCCGCCCCGACGGCACCGCCCGAGCACGAGGAGCCTACCCATGCCCGCCCGCATCCTGCTGGTCCGCCACGGCGAGACCGACTGGTCGGCCACCGGCCGCCACACCGGCCGCACCGACATCCCGCTGACCGAGGAGGGCCGGGCGATGGCCCGCGCGCTCGGCACCCGCCTCGCCGGGGCGCCCTGGAACGGCCTGCCCGACGCCCGCGTCCTGACCAGCCCGCTCGGCCGCGCCCGGGAGACCTGCGAGCTGGCCGGCTTCGGCGACCGGGCCGTGGAGCGCCCCGAACTCCTGGAGTGGGACTACGGCCGCTACGAGGGCCGCACCGGCGCCGACATCCGTGCCACCGACCAGCCCGGCTGGCTGATCTGGCGCGACGGCGTCCCCGGTGGCGAGAAGCTCTCCGAGGTCGCCGCCCGGGTCGACGCGCTGCTCGCCGACCTCAACGCCGAGCACGGCGTGCCGGACCCGGACACCACGGTCATGCACTGCGCCGACTGCGACGTCCTGCTCTTCGCCCACGGCCACCTGCTGCGCATCCTGACCGCCCGCTGGCTCGGCCTGCCGCCCGAGTACGCCCAGCGCTTCAAGCTCGGCACCGCCGCGCTGTGCGTCCTGTCCTGGGAGTACGGCGCCCCGGCGGTCGAACTGTGGAACGACCAGGGCCACCTGGAGACGCTGAGGCACTGACCCGGGCCGGCCGCCCGCGCCGGTTCAGGCGGCCGTCGTCGCCGCGCCGTACTCGGCCAGGAACCGCCCCACCTCCGGCACCCGCCGGTGCTCCCGCAGCCGCTGCGCGGTGTCCGCGAGCATGGAGCGGATCCGGGCCGAGCGGACGTCGCCGAACAGCGCGACGGCGGCCGAGCCGTGCCCGGCCGCACCCGTGAGGTCGCCCCGGCCGAGCCGGTCGTGGGCGAGCTCGGCGGTGTAGAGCACCCGGTTGCGCACGAAGTGCGGCTGCTGGAGCGCCATGGCCAGCCGGGCGTGCTCGCTGGCCCGGTCCCAGTCCCCGAGCGCGGACCAGCACTGGGCCTGCAGCCCGGCGAGTTCGGCGTCGCCGAAGAACGACATCCACTCCGGGTCCGTCGCGCGGGGGCCCTGCTCGAACAGCCCGCGGGCCCGGCCGATCGCCCGCTCGCAGGCACCGCGGTCGCGCAGCAGCGCCCAGCCGCCCGCCTCACGCATCGTCAGCAGCGCGAGCAGCCGCGGCGACGCGAGGTGGCGGGCGGCGGACTGCCCGGCCTGGGCGGCGCGCAGCGCCTCGCGGGGGCGGCCGGCGTCCCGGGCGAGGAAGGCGCTGTTGGAGAAGACGTGCGCCTCCAGCGCGGGATCGCCGGCCATCCGCGCGGTGGCCAGCGCCTCCGCGTAGTACGAGCGGGCGTCCCCGAGCCGGTTCGAGTCGTGCGCCAACCAGCCGACCGAGATGGCCAGTTCGCCGGCCCCGGCCTGGAGCCTGCGCTCGGTGTCGGTGGAGTACTCGCAGGCGTCGAGCAGCAGATAGGCCTCCCGCAGGGAACGGCCGGCCTGTTCGAACAGGGCGTCGCCGCCGTGCGCGTCGTCGGCCAGCCGGATGTCCCGGACGGCCTGCTCCACGCCGAGCACCTCGGCCGCGCCGACCTTGCGGGGCAGCGGCGCGGGGCCGGGACGGCCGGGCACCACGGCGCCGGGCGGCGCCGGGAGGACGGCCGCGCCGTGGGGGGCGGCGGCCTCGGCGGCCCGACCGGGCAGGTCGAGGCCGATCACGGAGGCCAGCGCGGCAGAGCCGCCGGCCAGGAAGGTACGGCGACGCACGTCGTCGTTCTCCTCGTCACGGGGGAGCGGTTCGTCGGACCCCCGGGGCGCCGTCGCGAACCTCGGCACCGGGGCCCCGACCGGTGGGGGTGGTTCCGCGTACGGCGAGGCAGCGTACGGGAGCCGGGTGGCGAGCGGCGAGCGGGGGACGGGCAGCGGCGGGAACGCCGGATGGAAAGGCGGTGGCACCCCGGCGCCCCGCGGACCGCCCCCCGCGCCGTCCGCGCCCCCGCCGCCGTCCGCCGGACGGCGGCGCAGCGCGGTGCGGGGGACGAAGCCGAGGTCGGTGAGCGAGCGGTCCGGCCACATGTGCCGGAACACCCGCTCGTAGGCGTAGTTGGGACAGCGGATCTCGCCCGACTCGACCCGCCCGACGTACCGGGCGTCGCAGGAGACGTGCTCGCCGATCTCACGGGCCGCCCGGCGCACCGCCGTGGCGAACTCGCCCGGCGAGCGGTCGCCGCGCAGCGCGCGCATCGCGGTGTTGGGTGACGGGCGGTTCGGCTCGGCCGGTGGGGTGGCTGCCATGGTGCGCTCCGTGATGGTGCGGGTGGTGGTGCGGGGTCGGGCGGCGGCGGGGCGGCGGCGGGGCGGCGGGGTCGCCCCACCGCGCGTGGGTCCGGTGGGGCCCGGCGGACGGCCGGGCGCGGCACGACAGTACCGGGAGTCACCGGACGGACACAGCGGGTTCGCCGTCGATGTGCCATCAATCCGGGGCAAACGGGGCAAAGTTCCCGGGATCCGCCATGAAATGCCATGCCTTGCTGTAAGGCGCCCCGTGGCCTGCGGAACGGGCCCGGCGTTGTCCTGGTACACGGAAGCCCCCGCCGCCGTCCCCCCTGCCGCGCCCCTGGCGGCACCCCCACCCGGGCGGAACGGCTTCCGGTCCCGACGAGGTGACAGGAGGGCCCATGCCGGCCACAGGAGTACCGCAGTTCCGCCGCCTGGCCGTCGGCGGGGTGCTCGACGGAGCCGCCCCCGCCCTGCTGCCCGAGTCGGCCGACGACCGCGACCCCGGCCGGTCCCCGTCCGGCGGCGGCCCCGCCCCCCGCCCGCGCGCCGACGCCGTGCTCGTCGCCGCCTTCGACACCGTGACGGTCGCGCTGCGCCACGGCCTGGAGGCGGTCGACATCCTGCGGCTTCGCCGGGCCTGCGGCGCCGTGCTGCAGAGCAGCAACGGCGCCACCGTCTCCTTCCTCGTCCCGGCCGGCACCTCGGCGTCCTGGCACCTGCCCGGCAGCTCCTGTACCGCCGGCGCCCCCCTGCTGCCGCCCACCGACCCGCGCTGGGTGATGCCCCCGGCCGGCGCCGACCGCGCCACCCGGCCCACCGACCCCTGGGTCCTGCGCTCCGCCCTCTGCGAGGCCGCCTGCACCCTCGCCGCCGGCGGCCTCGGCCCGGCCTGATCCCGGCCCGCCCCGGGCCCCGACCCGGCCCCGCCCCTCGCCCCCGCCCTCGCCCTCGCTGAGCTGCGGGGTTCCGCCGCGCGGCGGCGATAATCGGGGGCATGGGACGAAGCAACCGAGCCGGCCGCACCGCGGACCGCAGCCGCACCACCGCCGAGAGCGGCCCGCCCGCCGCCACCGGCCCCGGCGGCCGCACCCACGCCCAGGGCCCGCTCACCCGCGCCGTCGACTCCGGCCTCGCCGAGCTGCGCCCCGACCGTGACCGCCCGCACGCCTGGTCGCTGCTGATCGACGGCGCCCCGCAGTCCCTGGTCGACCTCGCCGACCCCGCCCACCTGGGCTTCGAGTACCAGCGCCGGCTCGGCCACCTGGTCGACCTGGTGGCCCCGCCCGGCCGGCCGCTCACCGTCCTGCACCTCGGCGGCGGCGCCCTCACCCTGGCCCGCTACGTCGCCGCCACCCGCCCCCGCTCGCGCCAGCAGGTCGCCGAGATCGACACCGCGCTCACCGAACTGGTCCGCGCCGAACTCCCGCTGGAGCGCGGCTGGCAGGTCAAGGTGCGCGGCGCGGACGCCCGCGGCGTGCTGGAGCGCACCCCGGAGGGCAGCGTCGACCTGGTGATCGCCGACGTCTTCTCCGGCGCCCGGGTCCCCGCCCACTGCACCACCGTCGAGTTCACGGCGCTGGCCGCCCGGGCGCTCGCCCCCGGCGGCTGGTACGCCGTCAACATCGCCGACGGCTCCGCCCTGCCGTTCGCCCGCTCCCAGGTGGCCACCCTCGGCGCGGTCCTCCCCGAACTCTGCCTGGTCGCCGACCCGGCGGTGCTGCGCGGCAAGCGCTTCGGCAACCTCGTCCTGGCCGCCGCGCACACCCCGCTCCCGCTGGCCGAACTGACCCGCCGGGCGGCCTCCGACGCCTCCCACGGCCGGGTCGAACACGGCCGCGCCCTCGCCGACTTCGCCGCCGGCGCCGTCCCGGCCACCGACGCCACCGCCACCCCGTCCCCGGCCCCGCCCCCGGGGGTCTTCCGCTAGTTTCGGTCCACCGGGTCCGGATCCCGGAGAACCCGACCAGGAGGAGCACCCACCATGCTGATCCGACCGGCCCGGCCGGACGAGGCGGCGGCGCTCAGCGCCCTCGCGCTGCGCTCCAAGGCGCACTGGGGCTACGACGCGGCGTTCATCGAGGCCTGCCGGGCCGAACTCACCCTCCACCCGGAGCGGATCGGGCCCGACCGCACGGCCGTCGCCGAGGACGACGGCCGGGTGCTGGGCTTCGTCACCCTCACCGGCGAGCCGCCGGAGGGCGAACTGGGCATGCTCTTCGTCGAACCGGCCGTCATCGGGCGGGGCATCGGCCGCCGCCTGATGGAGCACCTGCGGACCGAGGCGACCGCCCTCGGCTTCACCCGGATCACCTTCGGGGCGGACCCGAACGCCGAGCCGTTCTACCTGGCCGTGGGCGCGGTCCGCACCGGCATCACCCCCTCCGGCTCCGTCGCCGGCCGCGAACTGCCGCTGCTCACCCTGCACTTGCCCACCCCCGGTCGCTGATCCCCGCCTCCCGGCCCTCGCCTCGTGGCCGACGCCCCGACGCCCCGACGCCCCGCGCGCCGGGTCCGGCCCGGCGCCGCTCAGTGTCCCTTCGGCAGGCCCCGGTGCTTGTACATCGCGGCGCCGGTCAGCAGCAGCCCCACCGTGATCGGGGCGAGGACGGCGGTGGCGGTGCCGGCAGTGTCGTGGGCGACGGTGACGGCGGCCGTCCTGGCCGCGGTCCCGGTGGGCGTCGCCGTCCCGCCGGCGGCCGGGCCACCGGAGGCGGCCGCCGCACGCTCCCGCCCGGCCGTCGGGCCGTCGGGCCGTCCGGCGGGCAGCCCGCTCCCGCCGCCCGCCGGGGCCGGACGCCCGGTCCCGGGCTGCGGGGGCCGGTCCGGCGCGACCGGCGGCGGGGGCGGTGCGGCCG